>CAYNIS010000048.1:0-13520 GCA_964397055.1 uncultured Rhodospirillaceae bacterium
TGCGCCGGCGGGCGGCGGTTCGGCCGTCGGGCCGGTCACCAGTGTCACCTCCGCACCATGGCGCGCGAGCGACGCCGCGATCGCATAGCCCTGCTTGCCGGAGGAGTGGTTGGAAATGTAGCGCACCGGATCGATCGGCTCGCGCGTCGGGCCGGCGGTGACCAGGGCGCGGCGTCCGTTCAGGCGACGATCCGGCATCGGGGTGGCCGGGGCGCCAAGGGCCGCGGCGGGATCGAGCAGCGGGGCCCGCTGGTCGGCAAGTGCCGGGCGTGGGGCACCAGCCGAGGGGGCAAGGCAGCGGTCGATCGCGGCGACGATTTCCTCCGGCTCGGCCATGCGGCCCGCACCATACTCGCCGCAGGCCATGCTGCCCTCGCCCGGCCCGACCATGAGTGTGCCCCGCGCGGCGAGGGTGGCGAGATTGGCCTGGGTCGCCGGGTGGTGCCACATGCGCACATTCATCGCCGGTGCGACCAGGACCGGCTTGTCGGTCGCGAGCAGCACGGTCGAGGCGAGGTCGCCGGCAAGGCCGTGGGTCAGCTTCGCCAGGATGTCCGCGGTCGCCGGGGCGACCACCACCAGATCGGCCGAGCGGGATAGCTGGATGTGGCCCATCTCGCTCTCGTCGGTGAGCGAGAACAGGTCCTGATAGACCTTGTCCTCGGTCAGGGCCGCGACTGAAAGCGGGGTGACGAACTGGGTCGCGGCCTCTGTCAGGACGCAGCGGACATGGGCGCCGCGCTGCCTCAGCAGGCGGATGAGGAGCAGCGATTTATAGGCGGCGATCCCGCCGGTGATGATCAAGAGAATGCGGCGGTCGGCCAGCTGATCGGCGGCAAGCATCCCGAGGGGCTCTCCCGGCAGCGACGGTACCTGGAAAGGAAGCTACACCACCGCCGCGCGGCTTGGCGAGAGCGCCCAAGAGAAAGGGGCGCCGGCCCTGCCGCCGACGCCCCTGCGTGCGCTGTCGTGCCGCCGGTTCACTGGCAGGCGAGGCATTCCTCGTAGTCGGTGGTCGAGGCGGCCGCTGGCTCGCCGGCGGCTTGGCGCTGCCGCTTGGCCGCGACCAGCGGCAGGGTCGGTTCCGGTTCCGGGCCTTCCGGGGCGCGCGGTTCGTGGGCGACAGCCTCGACCGCGGCCTTCTCCAGCGCGACCACGTCGGGCTGGCCGGACTCCGCGCGCTGGATCGACATGGACCGGCAGTAATAGAGGCTCTTCACCCCCTTCTTCCAGGCCATCAGGTGGATCTGGTGGAGGTCACGCTTATGGACGTCCGCCGGCAGGAAGATGTTGAGCGACTGGGCCTGGCAGACATAGGGCTGGCGTTCGCCGGCGAGTTCGACGAGCCAGCGCTGGTCGAGCTCGAACGCGGTCTTGAACACCAGCTTCTCATGCTCGTCGAGGAAATCCAGGTGCTGGACCGAGCCGCCGTTGACGGTGATCGAACTCCAGGTTTCCTCGTCGTTGCGGCCGTACTTTTCCAGCGCCTTCTCGAGGTAGCGGTTGCGGACCGAGAACGACCCCGACAGCGTCTTGTGGGTGAAGGCGTTGGCCGCGTTCGGCTCGATCCCCGGCGACGCCCCGCCGCAGATGATCGAGATCGAGGCGGTCGGCGCGATCGCCATCTTGTTCGAGAAGCGCTCCATGATGCCGTAGTCGGCGGCATCCGGGCAGGCGCCGCGCTCTTCCGCCAGCAGGATCGAGGCGGCGTCGGCCTGGCGCTTGATCTGGGAGAAGATGCGCCGGTTCCAGACCTTCGACATCACCCCTTCGATCGGCACGTTCATCTGCTGCAGGAAGGAGTGGAAGCCCATGACGCCGAGGCCGACCGACCGCTCACGCAGGGCCGAGTATTTGGCGCGATCCATCTCCGTCGGGGCCGTCTCGATGAAGTCCTGCAGGACGTTGTCGAGGAAGCGCATGACGTCCTCGACGAAGGTCGGGTGGTCCTGCCACTCCATGAACTTCTCGAGGTTGAGGGAGGAGAGGCAGCAGACCGCGGTGCGGTCCCGGCCATGCTGGTCGATGCCGGTCGGCAGCGTGATCTCGCTGCACAGGTTCGACATCTTGACGCTGAGGCCGGCCATCTTGTGATGCTCGGGGATCGAGCGGTTCACGGTGTCCGAGAAGATGATGTACGGCTCGCCGGTCTCGACCCGCGCGGTCAGCAGGCGGATCCACAAGGCCCGGGCGGACACGCGGTGGATCACCGCATGGTCCTTGGGGCTGGTCAGCGCCCATTCCGCGTCGTCCTCGACCGCGCGCATGAAGGCGTCGGTGACCAGGACGCCATGGTGCAGGTTCTGCGCCTTGCGGTTCGGGTCGCCCCCGGTCGGCCGGCGCAGTTCGATGAACTCCTCGATCTCCGGATGGCTGATCGGCAGATAGACGGCGGCCGAGCCGCGCCGCAGCGAGCCCTGGGAGATCGCCAGGGTGAGCGAGTCCTGCACCCGGATGAACGGGATGATGCCGCTGGTCTTGCCGTTGCGGCCGACCTTTTCCCCGATCGAACGCAGGTTGCCCCAATAGCTGCCGATGCCGCCGCCACGGGCAGCCAGCCAGACGTTCTCGTTCCACAAACCGACGATGCCGACGAGACTGTCCGACGCCTCGTTCAGGAAGCAGGAGATCGGCAGGCCGCGGCTGGTGCCCCCGTTCGAAAGGACCGGGGTCGCCGGCATGAACCAGAGCCTGGAGATATAGTCATAGAGGCGCTGGGCATGGGCACTATCGTCGCCGTAGTGGGTGGCAACGCGGGCAAACAGGTCCTGAATACCCTCGCCGGGCAGCAGATAGCGGTCGGCAAGGGTCGCCTTGCCGAAGGCGGTCAGGAGGTCGTCGCGGCCGCGATCCACCTCGACGCGCGTGCCGCGCCCCGTTTGCACCATATCGAGCATGTCCGCCCTCCCGTCGTGTGAGTGTCTGCCCTGGTGGCCTGCCCGGCGCGTCGCCGCAGCCACCTGCGAGTCTATATATTGCGTTTATTGAATCTACGTCTTGTGGCCCGCCGCCGCTACCTCTTGGCCCCCTGCGAATACCACCTGTAGCGAGCGAGTTGGTTAACGGTACCAGATGTGGGGTCCCCGTCAACTGGCTGTCGTGCGCTTTCCGCATATCGTCGGCGGCCTGTGGATCGGCCTGTGCACAAGATATTGATATGACTCTGACATCCGGTGGATCACCGCGCGCCGGCGGCCATCTGGCGCAGCCCGGGCGCTCGCCCCATCTCTCGCCAATGGCACCTGTACCGACAGAAACCGTTAACCCTTCGGCCGCACCTGAGCGCGCCCTGTTGCTCGGCTGGGGCGGGGCGTTCCCGTTCGTCGCCCTGGCGCTGGCCGCCTGGGCCGCACCGACACCGCTACATCTTGTGGCGGAACTCGCCCTCATCCTCTACGGGGCGGTGATCCTGTCGTTCCTCGGTGCCGTCCACTGGGGCTGGACCCTGCGCGGCGACGACTCGCCGGACGCGCGCGCCCTGATCTGGGGCATCACGCCATCGCTGATCGCCTGGATCGCCGGCCTCCTGGTCATGGTCGACCCGCCGGCCTACGCGCTCGGCCTGCTCATCATCGGCTTTTTCGGGGCCTGGCGTGCGGATCGCCGGACGGCTTTCCCGGCCTGGTACCTGCGCCTGCGCAAGGCGCTGACCTTCACCGTGATCCTGGCGCTCGCGGCCGGCCTCGCCGCATCCGTCGCGACCTATCGCGGCGCACACACGACGACCGCCGATCAACCGGCTTCGTCGTCGCCCGACATATCCCGCTGATAGGCGGCGAGGTCGAGGCCGACGGCAGTCGGGTCGACCCCAAGTTCGTTGCAGAGGCGCACGACCTCGATCCGCTCGGCCTTCGGCACCTCGCTGTTGCCGGCGACGACGGCAAGGCAGATGCGAATCATCAGCTCCGCCGTTTCCTGGTCGATTGCCCCGGCGGTCACCGCTTCCAGCGCGGTTTCCCGGCCGGCCTGGGGGTCGGCCAGGATACCGTCCGCGTAGGTGTTGAAGAGATCCACCCCTTCATGCGGGTTGAAGATGCGCAACGCTTCCAGGGTTTCCAGCACCTGGTCGACGCGCACCCGTTCGCCGAACGACACCTCGCCGTCGGCCGATGCCGCAAGCGCGCTCGCCGCCATGGCCGCGCGCAGAAGCGGGCGTTGGAGGTGCCTCTGGCGCTCCAGGCGAAAGTAGTCGACGAGGTTGGCGAGAAAGCTCACCTTGCGCTTGTCCCCCGCTGGCGCGTTTTCGATACGGCCCGCTCCGGCCGGCCGGAAAACGCACGAAACCAACCAAATTGAGCGCAGCCCGAGTCGCGTCGGGATCACACGCCGCCGGACGAAGCCCTGTTCGCTCCGCCGTCACCGGCACAGCAGACGTGCCCGACGGGCGCGGTCCGGGTCAAGCCTGACCGCCAAAGCCTTACCGATCGCTTCAACGTTATGTGGAATAAGATTAGAAAGGGCCTGCAATCGTGGGATCGGTCGATGCCTGCCGGTGACATGCCATTCACGACGCTGGAGCGCCTTGCGGCCAACGTGCCGGGTGCAATCGTTCAGGTCCTGCGCCGGCCGGACGGGACGCTAGCCGTCCCGTATGCCAGCCAGGGTCTCCTCCACTTGATGGGCGTCTACCCCGAAACGGCGCGGGAGGACGCGCACGCTGTCCTGTCGCGCCTCTATGGCGACGACCTGATCCGCGTCGAGGACCGCCTGCGATCGAGCGCGCGGGACCTGGCACCGTGGCAGGACGAGTTTCGGGCCATCCACCCGACCCGCGGGACGATCTGGCTGTCGGTCCAGGGCAGTCCGGAACGGCTCGGCGACGGATCTGTCCTGTGGAGCGCCTATCTCCAGGAAGTGACCGAAAGGCGGCAGGGCGAGCTGGAGCGAGCCGAGCGCGCGGCCTTGTTCGAGGCCATGTTCGACTTCTCCACCGCCGCCAAGCTGCTGGTCGACCCGGTGGATGGCCGGATCACCAAGGCCAACGCCGCCGCCTGCCAGTTCTACGGTGTCGATGCCGGCAGTGTCGAAGGGCGCTTGCTGGCCGATCTGGACGTCGAGGGAGCGGCCGGGCTGACCGCCCACCTCGCGACGGCGATCGCCGCCGGTGGCGCCCGCGTGGAGGGGCGCCATGCCTTCACCGGCGCCGGTGTTCGAGCGGTCGACGCGTATTTCAGCCCGGTCGCGATCGCCGGCCGCACGCTGATCCACGCCATCATCATCGACGTCACGGAGCAGCTCGCGGCCCGACGCCAGTTCGAGCTGATCCTGGACACGGTCGGTGAGGCGATCCTGGGCGTCGACGCCGAGGGCCGCATCTCCTTCGTCAATGCGACGGCAGAGGTCCTGCTCGATCAGCCCGGCGACCCGCTGCTCGGCCGCCAGCACCACCCCACCCTCGACATGAACAGCCTCGCCGGGGAACCGCTGCCCACGGCCGACAGTCCGATCCTGGCAGCCCTCGCCACTGGCGAGCAGACCTTCCGCGGCGATGTGACGGTGACCCGCGGCGACGGCCGCCGGGTGCCTGTGGAGATGCTCGTCAATCCGGCCACATCCGCCGACGGCTCGGTCGTGGGGGCGGTCGCGAGCCTGCGCGACGTGTCGGAGCGCGGGGCCTACCAGGACACCGTCCGGCGCCTGAGCCAAGCGGTCGAACAGAGCCCGGTTTCCGTCGTGATCACCAACCCGACCGGTGCGATCGTCTATGCCAACCGGCGCTTCTGCGAGTCGTCGGGCTATGCCCTGGAGGAGGTGATCGGCGAGAATCCGCGTGTGCTCAAGTCCGGCAAGACGTCGGAACAGGAATACGCCGAGCTGTGGTCGACGATCACCAGCGGCGGCACATGGCATGGCGAGTTCCGCAACCGCCGCAAGGACGGCGTGCTATATTGGGAACGTGCCGCGATCTCGCCGATCCTCGATGACCATGGCCGCATTTCCTACTTCCTGGCGGTCAAGGAGGATATCTCCGACGAAAAGGCGATGGCGTTCGAACTGGTCCAGGCCAACAAGGACCTCCAGGAAACAGTCGACCGGCTGGAGATCGCACGCGAGGAGGCGGCGCGTGCGGACAACGCCAAGTCGGAGTTCCTCGCCGCCATGAGCCATGAGCTGCGCACCCCGCTCAACGCGATCCTCGGTTTCTCGGAGGTGATCGAGAAGCGGATCATGGGCGACGATGCGATGGACATCTACGCCGGGTATGCCGGCGACATCCACAATGCCGGCAAGCATCTTCTGGCCCTTGTCGACGACATCCTCGACCTGTCGAAGATTGAGGCCGGACGGATGACCATCGCGGAAGCACCGGTCGACATCGGCCGGCTGGTGTCCGAGGTGACGCGCATGACGGAGGGGCGGCTCGCCAGCCGCGATCTCCGGCTCGACCTGCCGCCGCCGGGCAGTTTCCCCTGGCTGCGCGCGGACGAGCGCATGGTGCGCCAGATGCTGATGAACCTGTTGTCGAACGCGATCAAGTTCACCTCGCCCGGCGGGTCGGTGGCGATCCGGCCGGACTTCCGCTTCGACACCGGCGGCGTCGACATCATCGTGCGGGACACCGGCCGGGGCATGAGTGCCGATGAGGTGGCCCAGGTCGGCGTGCCGTTCCTGCAATCCTCCAACCCGCATCATGCCCAGGCCGACGACAAGGGCACGGGCCTCGGCCTTGCCCTCGTCCACCGGATGATGGCGCTGCATGGCGGCGAGCTGGTGGTGACCAGCGAGCTGGGCGAGGGCACCACCGTGCGTCTGCGCTTCCCGCCGGAACGGGCGCTCGGGGAGGAGCTGTTCGCCACCCTCCAGCCGACCGCGCCGTTCTCCTGACGGGGTGGGGTCAGCGCTTCAGGTCGAAGAACGGCGGCGCGACGAGGATCTGGTTCTCCTGCTCCAGCAGGCCGCCATGCTCGCGCGACTTGGCGACATAGGCGAGCCATTCGGGGTCGGCCCACAGCGCCTCCCGCTTGTCCGCGCGGTCGGCCATGTCGTCATACGCCCAGATGTGGACATAGGTGTTGAGCGCGCCGACATCCGTCGTGCCCCAGACCACCGGCGGGCCCAGGTGCCTGGACTGGGGGCCGAGGCCGTGTTCGCCATAGAGCTTGACCAGGGCCGGCAGCGTGCCCGGGCGGTACTTGTAGGTGCGCATGTCGAAGATCATGGGGGTTTCCTTCCCTTGAGGCCTGATGTGACCGGCGACCGCCGCCGGCCCTTGGGCTCGATTGGCGCACGCCCATGCCGCCCAGCGCAACCAAGCTGGAGATCGCCGGTCTGCCGCCTGCGTCATAAGACAAGCATTTTCCAGCCGGACGGAATCGGCCCGGCGGTTCGGAAAATGCCCGGATTGAATTGGTTGGCGCGCGTTCCGAACCGCGATGTCGGTCCACATCAATGGAACACGCGCTAGCAAATCCCGGTGAGACTGGATCAGTCTGCGACGACGATTTGCGCAACGATTCAATAGGTTGCGCATTTCCCGAACCGCCAGACTGGTTCAGTGTGGCTGGAATATGCGCTAGGCTCGACAGCAATCACGAATGATCCGACCCCGGGAGGTTTCGCCCATGTTCACGACCCCGCTCGTCCTCGCCGGCCCGTTGCGCCAGCCTCGCCAGATGCTGGCGGACCAGGAATACGGCGGCCATCAGTCGATCCACGACGACACCATGGCGGAGAAGCTCGGCTTCCGCGCCGGCCCGATTGAGGGCCCGACGCATTTCAGCCAGGTGGTCCCGCTGATGGCGCGGCTGTTCGGGCAGGCCTGGTTCGAGACGGGATGCATTTCCGCCCACTACCAGAACATGGTGGTGGAGGGGGAGGACGTGCGGGTGTCGGCGCAAATGCCGGCTGCCGGCGCGACCGCCACCAGGCTCTGGGCGGAAAAGGCCGATCACACCCCGGTCTTGGAGGCGAGCGCCTCGATCGGCCCGGACCACGGCGAAACGCTCCTCGACCAGCGCATGGCAAAGCTGACCCCGCCGGGCAGGCTCGTGATCCTCCAGGACCTGTCGGTCGGCCAGACCGGTGTCGTCGACGAACCGGTGCGCATGGATGCCGACCAGCATATGGGCCATCTCTACCCCTTCTCCCTCTCCCAGAAGCTGGCGGTCATCACGGAAAACAGCCCGTGGTACTCGGACGCGGCGGCCTCCCCCTGGGGCCGGCCGATCATCCCGCTGGAGATGATCTCCGTGCTTGCCGAGTACACCAACCGCAAGGCCGGCTTCTCGGTCAAGGAACCCTCGGTCGGGCTCTATGCCGACCAGGAGATCAAGATGGTGAAGGGCCCGTTGTTCGTGGGCGAGGACTACCTGATCCGGCGGGAGATCGTCGCCCTGTCGGAAAGCCGGCGGACCGAGAGCTATTGGGTCAAGACCCGCATCTTCGACAAGACCGGCACCGATCTCCTGTGCGAGGTGCTGCTGAACCACGCGACCCTCAAGCACTCCTACGAGGGCTATGAGGAAAAGCGCGGGGCCCTGGAAGCGGCGGCGTGATCGAACGGTGAACGGGGGATCGTGGCGTGGCTGTGCCCCGGCCAACCCCGACGCTGCACCGCCAGGACATTCGCCCGCCACGACACGCAGCGGCAAAATTTCTGAGTGCCACCTGCGAGGGCCTTGTGGCGGAAACGGGACCCCACGATTTAATGGGCGTGCGGAGGGATCGTCCGTCCGCGCTTTCTTCGGGAGAACAAAAAAGATGCGTCGTGCAGCAGTGGGCATGGTTCTGGCCGCTCTGTTTGCGACCCCTGCCATTGCCCTGATGGTGTCGGATGTCGATACCGACGGTGACAGCCTCATTTCCTTCGCGGAAATGACGGAACAGTATCCTGATTTGACAGAGGAAGACTTCGGCAAGATCGACACGAACGAGGACGGCCTCGTCGACGATGCCGAACTCGCGACCGCCCTCGAAGCCGGCCTGATCGAGACTCCGGCCGAGTAACGCGTTCGCACAGTCTGAGGGATCCGGGCCCATTCCCGGATGTCGCCCTGCCGGCTGGCAGCCGCCCCGCGGCGAGCGACAGGCACGACAACAATCAGGCCGGCGGTATCTTTCGACTTGCTATGGGGCCTGCTTCTCCCGATCGAGCAAGCAAGCCCGGTCAGGCCGACATGGTGCAATCAGCGGGGGATCACTCGATCCCCCGCTTTCTTTACGTCACCCCAATCGGTCTCTTCCGAACCGCCAGACCGCCAGACCGCCAGACCGCCAGACTGGTTCAGTCTGGCTGAAGAACGCTTCCGTTCACGGCAGGGTCGGATGCCGGCGCCAGGAGATGCCGGAGGGCCGTTGGCTCAAGCCCCAGATGGAAGGCGATGACCCGCACCTGAACCCGGGCGTCGCTTTCGGTCACCCGTTCATGCTGGCGCAGATGCTCGAGCGATGATGCCGTCTGGAAGGTCTCCAGATACCTGCCGGGCTCGGCCGCGTCCTCGAACACGCCCCAGGCATAGCCGCCACCGCACCGGCGTCTTGAAGATCGGCAATCGAAGGGGGCCTGCCGACCCACCCGATGCGCGTCAGTCTTACGGTTCGCCGCCGTTTTCGGTTGCATGGCGGGGGCTCGGGCAGGCTCTCTCAAGAACCGGAAACGAAGGGGGCGTGCCGGCACCGGGCCGACCCCTTGCCAGAACCAACGACGGTGCGCCGGAGGATCCCCCATGACGATGGCCCAGCTCACCTTCCTCAACACCGCCTGGTTCGACCACGGTGCCCTCGCGAGCCTGCGCGAGGCGTTGCAGCGTCAGGGCATCACCCGCCCCTTGGTCTGCACCGACAAGGGGATCGTCGCCGCCGGCATCCTGGATGTGGTGCGCGGCCAGATCGGCAACGAGGTCCAACCGACCATCTATGACGGCACGCCGGAGAACCCGACCGAGGAGGCGGTCCTGGAGGCCGCGAAGCTCTACAAGGAGAACGGCTGCGACGGCATCGTCTCCGTCGGCGGCGGCTCTGCCATGGACCTCGGCAAGGGGGTGGCCCTGATGGTCAGCCATGAGGGCGACCTCGTCGACTACGCCGCCCATACCGGCGGGACCGCGAAGATCGGGGCCTGCGCGCCGCAGATCGCCATCCCGACCACCGCCGGGACGGGCAGCGAGGTGTCCTCCGGTGCGGTCATCTCGATGATCGACGGGCGCAAGCTGGTCTTCTCCAGCCCCCAGATGCGCGCGCGGGAGGCGATCTGCGACCCGGACCTCACCCTAGGCCTGCCGGCGCGCCTGACCGCCGCAACCGGCATGGACGCGATGACCCATTGCATCGAGGCGGTTCTGTCCGCGCGCATCAACCCGCCGGCGGAGGCGGTGGGCCTCGACGGCCTCGCCCGCGGCATCGGGGAGGGCTGGCTGTTCCGCGCGGTCGACGACGGCCAGGACAAGGACGCCCGCTGGAACATGATGCTGGCCTCGACCGAGGGGGCGATGGCGTTTTCCAAGGGCCTGGGGGCGGTGCACGCGCTCAGCCACGCGGCGGGCCGCATTCGTGAGCTGAAGCTGCATCACGGCACCCTGAACGCGGTGATCCTGCCGTCCGTGCTGCGCTACAACGCGGATCATGTCGGCGACAAGTTCGCGCGGCTCCGGCAGGCGATGAAACTGCCGGCCGGGGCGGACCTTCCCGACGCGATCCAGGAGATCAACCGCCGCATCGGCCTGCCCGCCAATCTGCGGGAGATGGGGGTCACGCCCGACCGCATCCCGGGCATGGTCGAACAGGCGATGCAGGATGTCTGCACCCTGACCAACCCACGCGTGCCGACCGCCGACGAGTACGCCCGGCTCTACGAAGAAGCGATGGGTTGACCCGAGCAGACGCGGGAAGGAGGGCGATCCGGGTCGATCGCCCTCCCGCCACGCGAGAGCGGATCGGCGACCCCCTTACTCCGGCACGATTTCCCCGGGCAGGGAGTTGACCGTCATCGTCTCGTTCGGCCGGAAATGGACGACCGAACGGATGGACTTGCCCTCATGCAGCAGGTCGAAGGCGGTGTTGATCTGGCTGTGGGTCATGTGATGGGTGATGTAGGGGTCGATGCTGAAGTCGCCGCGCAGCCACTCGTCGACCATGCCCGGTAACTGGCTGCGCCCCAGCACGCCGCCGAAGGCGGTCCCGCGCCAGACCCGGCCGGTGACGAGCTGGAACGGCCGGGTCGCGATCTCCTGCCCGGCGCCGGCCACCCCGATCACGGTGCACTCGCCCCAGCCCTTGTGACAGGCTTCCAGGGCCGAGCGCATCAGTTCGACATTGCCGACCGCCTCGAAGGTGTAGTCGAACCCGCCGCCGGTCATCTCCACCAGGACATCCTGGATCGGCCCGTCATGGTCGCGGGGATTGATGCACTCCGTGGCACCCATGGCCTTGGCGAGCGGGAACTTGCCCGGATTGATGTCGATGCCGACGATCCTGGACGCCCCGTTCAGGACCGCGCCCTGGATCACCGCCATGCCGACGGCCCCGAGCCCGAAAACGCCGACCGTCGCGCCCGCCTCGACCTTGGCGGTGTTGCGGACCGCGCCGATGCCGGTCGGCACCGCGCAGCCCATGACCGAGGCCTTGGACAGCGGCGCTTCCCGGGAGATCTTGGCGACCGAGATCTCCGGCAGGACGGTGTACTCGCTGAACGTGCTGGTGCCCATGTAGTGCAGGATCTGGTTGCCCTTGTAGGAGAAGCGGGACGTCCCGTCGGGCATCAGCCCGGCACCCTGGGTCTTGCGGATGGTCTGGCAGAGATTGGTCTTGCCCGACTTGATGTAGGGGCAGTTCGGGTCCTCCGGCACGTAGAGCGGGATCACATGGTCGCCGGGTGCGACGGACGTGACACCCTTGCCCACCTCTTCGACGATCCCGCAGCCCTCATGCCCCAGGATGCACGGGAACAGGCCCTCCGGGTCCTCGCCCGACAGCGTGAAGACATCCGTATGGCAGAGGCTGGTGGTCACGATGCGGACAAGAACCTCGCCCTCCTTCGGGCCCTCGAGGTCGATTTCCTCGATCTCGAGGGGGCGGTTCGGCGCCCAGGCGATGGCGGCACGGGTCTTCATGTCGGTACTCCCTGTTGTCTCGACGGATGGGACCGAGACGTCGGTCCGGCGCGGGCAGCGGATCACGTGACCTGCAACCCGTCGGACGGTTTCGGGCGAATGTTAGTGCAGAGGCCGTGGCTCGGCCAAGCTGATCGCGGGGGGACCGACGACTGGCGGCGGCCGATACTCCGCCAGGGTACCTGATCTTGGCACCATGAACGCGGTGAACCTGCCGGCCGGCGCGGAGCCTGCCGATGCGATCCGGGAGATCGACCGTCGCATCGGCCTGCCCGCCGACTTGGCCGAGATGAGGGTCACGCCCGACCGCATCCCGGGCATGGTCGGACAGGCGATGCAGGATGTCCGCACGCTGACCAACCCGCCGCCGACGAGTGCGCCCGGGTCTACGAAGAAGCGATGGGGTCGGGGCTTGGGCAATCGGGGTCTTCGCACTCAAGCTGGAGAGGCAACACTCGAAGGTTTCCGAGTATCTTCACTGATACAATGTAGTCGCGGTCAGTCTTTGTTGCGTTAGGAGCTGAAGTGCCTCAAGATCTGTTCGGCTTGGCGATGAGCAGTCGAAGAGGCGCCCAGGCCCTTCCATCACAAAACTGTAGTGGCCAATGCGGGGAGTTTCGTGTGGTTGATCAAAAATAAATCCTGAATACAATTTGCATACCGATTGATTGGTGGCTTCATTTTTCTCCATGACGAATGGAAAGACCCTACAGTAACTCTTCTCCGACTGGTTCACGATCAGCGTTGTTAGATGCGGGTTGCGCTGCGCTGTCGGAACTCGCGCCTGGTACCTGCCATTGCGGTGTGCAATGTCATGGGCGTCTGTTCGACTCAGGCTGTCGAAAAACTGCTGGGCTTCCTGCCCGCACTTGTCCAGCACAGCGGCCGCGAAGTCCGGGATGCGTCCGAGGATACGTGGTTCCGGTTGAAGGTTGAAGGATTGCCTGTTGTCGGGCGGCAGTGTTTCTAGCGTCTCGGCCCGCTTCATACCCTCGACGAGGGGTCTTGCTGGGTCGGTGCAATGGAGGGCCGAGACGAAGTCCACCAACCAGGACCCTTGGCACTCCTGCTTTTCGCTTGGGTTCAACTGCGTTGCGACCTGATCCCTGATCGTGCTTGCCAGGCGATCGGCGCTCAGAGAGCTGGGTTGCCAGTCACCGGTTGCAGCGGCGAATATTGTCGGATGGACGTCGACGACCAGGCCCAGTTCCGTGTTGTTGTCGAGATACCGGTAGCCGTCGATTTGCATGAACAGCGCGAAACAACCAGGCTCGAGGGCGGCTGCGGGGTTGCACTCGCTCTCCCCCGCGCCTGAAGCATCCGACCGGAGTCCGATGCCATGCAGCGTTACGGCGAGATGGATCGTTGATGGAGGCCCCTCGACCAGCGCTTCGGCTGACTGGAACTGCGAGGGTCTTATACCGCCTCTCATTGATCAGAACCGATGAGCCCAGTGGCGGCGGCCGATGGAGA
>CAYNIS010000049.1:0-13481 GCA_964397055.1 uncultured Rhodospirillaceae bacterium
GAGAAGGTCGCACCCAACTTGCGGGTAGATCGATCGACCTTCTCGATCATCACACCAGGGCGTCTTGTAGCCAGACTTGATCAGCCTGGAGCTTCGGAAACTGCTCAAGTCCGGACTCAACACGCAAATCGCTTTTGCAGACTGGTTACGTCGGCTTGCGATTTGCGCCGGGGCCGGGCGCCAACATCACCAACAAGAACCAAAGACGGGGGGACACTTACCCAATGGACTTCACTCAGATCCTCTATGATGTGCAGGACAAGATCCTGACCATCACGTTGAACCGGCCGGAAAAGCTCAATGCCTTCACTAACACGATGAAGGAGGAGATCATCGCCGCCCTCGACATGGCGGATGCCGACGACGGCGTCCGGGCGATCATCTTCACCGGCGCCGGCCGCGCCTTCTGTGCCGGTGCCGACCTCTCTTCGGGCGGCAACACCTTCGACTATGCCGACAAGGGCCTGGTCGACCCGAATGCGATCAAGCGCGACGGTGGGGGCGAGCTCACCTTGCGCATCTACGAGACCAAGAAGCCGGTGATCGGCGCGATCAACGGCCCGGCGGTCGGCGTCGGGGTGACCATGCAACTGCCGATGGACATCCGCCTGGCGTCGGAGAACGCGCGCTTCGGCTTCGTGTTCTCGCGCCGGGGCGTGGTTCCGGAAGCCTGCTCCAGCTACTTCCTGCCGCGCGTCGTCGGCATCTCCCAGGCCCTGGAATGGGTCTATTCCGGCCGCGTCTTCCCGGCGTCCGAGGCGCTGGAGGGCGGGCTGGTCAAGAAGGTGCTGCCGGCCGACGACCTGCTGCCGGCTGCCCGGGCGCTCGCTGCGGAAATCGCGGAGAACACGTCCCAGGTGTCGGTGGCGCTCGCCCGTCACATGCTGTGGCGGATGCTCGGCGCCGACCACCCGATGGAGGCGCACAAGGTCGACAGTCGCGGCATCCAGATGATGGGCAAGTCGGCGGATGCCTATGAGGGCGTCCAGTCGTTCCTGGAGAAGCGGCCACCTGCCTTCGGCATGAAGGTCTCTCAGGACATGCCGGAGTTCTTCCCCTGGTGGGACGACCGGTCGTTTGGCTGACGCCGAGCCGGTCGAGGCGCGGGAACCGGCCCGTTGGGAGCGGATCGGGACCGCCCCCAACGCCGATCCGCGCCATGACTATCTGGTTGACTGGCAGACCGATCTCAGCCTCGGCGACGGGTCGGCTGCCTTCCGGCTCCGCTACATTCCCGACCGGGACGTGATCGTCGCCGACGGCCTGACCGCCTGGGTCGCGGCGCTGGCCGCACAGCCCTGGCCGACGCTTGAAGCGCTTGCCATCGCGCTTCTCGAAGACGTCAACAACGCGATCATCCCGCGCTGGGCCGAGGTCGTGATCGAAGCCCGGCGGCCGGGCCCGACCGGGGGGGAAGCGCGTCACCGGGTGGTGATCGAGGACCGCATGCCCGGCTGGCACAACCCCGAACTGATCAAGCGCCTGGAGAAGGTGTGAGCCCCGCTCCTACCGAAAGCTGAGCCACAGACGCAGGAGATGGCGCTTCTCGTTGGGCTCTTCCCAGTCCTCGTAGGCCGTGCGGGAATGGACGGTGACATGGTTCGAGATGAACTGCATGTCCCCTGGCTCCAGCGCCATGTCGAGATGGAGATCCGGCGACGCGGCGAGGCTGTCGTAGAGGTCGATCAGCTCTTGCTCGGCTGCTGACAGCGCGACCCCCTCATGCCGGGTCGCGGAGCGCAAGTACTCCGAATGCCAGAAGGTGCTGAGCCGGCCGTCGGCGAACGCGCAAGGGGCGATGTCCCGGGTCGGCGCCTGGCCCGGCCGCTGCTCGCCACGCAGGTCGAGCTTGAACGGTTCGAACAGGCGCGGGGCCAGATCCGGCCGCTCGGCCAGGATGCGGTTGAAGATCGTCACCGAGCTTGCAATCCGGCTGTCGCCGCCTGATTTCGCCGCGCGCAGGCACATGAGGCCGACGATGTCAGCGGCATCGCAATGGAAGTCGATCTTGGACGCGGTGCGGTAGAGCCGGGCCGTCGGGTCGTCCTCGCCGTAGTCGGTGACGTGGCCGAGCAGCTCGTCCTGAGGGTTCTGGGCCCCCGGAACGCCCAGGTGATGGCCCATCCCCCAGAACACATACTGGGCCAACTCGTCGTCCCAGTTGTGCATCGGCAGGCCGCGCACGACGACGAAGCCGCGCCCGGTTTCCAAGGTCTCCCGCCATTTGGCGATCTCCTTGCCCAGGGTCGGCAACGGGAAGTCGCGCGCCGTCATCTCCGCCAGCGGCTTCGCGGTCTCCTTCAGGTGACGGGCGGCCAGCGTGATCTCGTAGGCATCCACCTCGGCGAGATCGATGCGCCACTGTCCGGGGTCCTTGGCCATCTCGGGGCCGACCCATGCCGCTTCCGTTTCCACGGGGGAGGTCGGGACCGACGTGTGCGCGCGCTTGAAGTAGTGGCGCGCCTGATCGACGAACGACCGGAACGGGCCGAGGTCCGCGCCGTCCGCCGGCTTCGCCGAGGGGGGTTTCGCTTTTGCCGTCACGGCGGGTTTGGGCGCTGGCGCCGGCTTTGGCGTCGCCTGCGGTCTGGCGGCCGGGGCGATGCCGCCGGCGGCGACATTGGCGTCGTGGCCGGCTCGGACCTTCTTCTGCATCTCCAGGCGCTGTCGGATCTCCTGGCCGCGGCCGTCCTTGTTCACCTGTCGTCCGCGGCCCAGCGCCAGGGCGTCGGAGGGCACGCTCTCGGTGATCGTGCTGCCGGCCCCGACATACGCACCGTCGCCAATGGTGACCGGGGCGACCAGCGTCGAGTTCGAGCCGATGAAGGTGCCGGCGCCGATCTCCGTCCGGTGCTTCATCACGCCGTCATAGTTGCAGGTGATCGTGCCCGCGCCGATGTTCGACGCCGCCCCGACCGAGGCGTCGCCGATGTAGGCCAGATGGTTGGCCTTGGCACCGGCACCGATCGTGGCGGCCTTCACCTCGACGAAGTTGCCGACAACCGCTTTCGTGCCAATCGTGCTGCCGGGCCGCAGCCGGGCGAAGGGGCCGATGATCGCCCCCTCCTCGATCGCGACGCCCTCCAGGTGACAAAACGCCTTGACCGTGACGCCGTCGGCAATCGTCACGCCCGGGGCGATCACTACGTTCGGTCCGATGGTCACGTCGCGGCCGAGCACCGTGTCGGTGGAGAGGTAGATCGTCGCCGGGTCGATCAGCGTGGTTCCGCCGTCCAGCGCGCGGGCGCGCAGGCGATCCTGCAGGCGTGCTTCCGCCATGGCGAGTTCGCCGCGCGAGTTGACCCCCTGGGCGGCCTCCTCCGGCACCTCGACGACGCCGGTCAGAAGCCCCTCTAGCGCTGCGATCTCGGCGAGGTCCGTGACGTAGAACTCGCCCTGGGCATTCTCGTCCGTAATCAGGCCGAGGAGATGGAACAGGGTGGCCGCAGGGCCGATCAACATGCCCGCATTGCACAGCCGGATCGCCTTCTCCTCGGCACTCGCGTCGCGCTCCTCGACGATCGCGGCGAGGCTGCTATCGCCGGCGAGCAGCATCCGGCCATAGCCGGTCGGGTCATCGACGACCATGCCGGCGAAGAGGAGGTCCGGCGCCCCATCCGCCCGGCGCGCCGCGACCATCTCCGCCAGGATCTCGGTGGTCAGCAACGGCGTGTCGCCGAAGCACATCAAGACATCGCCGTCATATCCGGCGAGGGCGGGGCCGGCCGCGCGCAACGCATCGCCCGTCCCGCGCGGAACCTCCTGAACGGCGGTATCGGCGGGGGCGACCGCCGCCGCGACTTCCGGCATGTCCGGGCCGATCACGACGACCATCCGCTCGGGGTCCAGGCCCCGTGCGGCATTGAGCACGTGCTGAACCATCGGCTGGCCCGCCAGCGGGTGCAGCATCTTCGGCAGCGTCGAACGCATCCGGGTACCTTTTCCGGCTGCGAGGACGACCACCGCGAGCCTGCTCGCATCGCTGGCTTCCGTGTCGGTCACTGCATCTTCGGGCTTGCTTGCCATGGTTTTCCCCGAAAAGCGTTGCAATTTCAGAAGCGGGTGGAAGCTGACCTTGTCCCTAGTCTCATCACGTACACTTATTCACAGGTACTGCTTTAACCAATTCGCCTTGCCTCGGGGACCGATTCAGGCCGCTACGATTTTTCCTGAAATGAAACCGTCACATTAGGCATTTGCTAACACCTTTCCCCCTATCCTGGGTGCGGGTTTGGAGAAACCGGCTGAATCCGGCGGGTCCTGACCGCCCCTTTGCAACATGACCGGGTTAACACCCGATCGACTTTTTGTGGACTGTGATCTCGCGCAATGGGCATGCATTCGCCCTTCCAGGACGATCGTTTGAACACGCTGCTGAGCTATTGGCAGGTGAAGGCAGAAGGCCGTGCCGCGCCCGAGCGCGGCGAGATCGATCCGATCGAGATCCCACAGCTGTTGCCCATTCTCTTCCTCCTCGACGTCGGGGAAGAGGAGACCCCGGAAGAGGGGGCGCGCTTCCGCCTCGTCGGCACGGCGCTCGTCGCCCAGGCCGGGCGTGAGCTCAAGGGCACGCTGATGCATCAGCATGGCGAGCCGACGGTCACCGACCCTTGCGCGGATGCCGTCGGCGTTTGCGTGCGCGAACAGCGGCCGGTCGCCGGGGAAAGCACGCCATGCTGGCTGAAGCGGCCGGGCGATAGCGAATGGGTGCTGCTCCCGCTCACCGATGAGAATGGCGATGTCAGCACCGTCCTCGGGGCTGTCAGCCTGAAGCGGCGCCGGCCGGAAATGGCATCGGCGCTCGCGTCGCCGCTTGCCGTCGCGGCGGGCTGGGCGGTCCTCTGATCCGCCGCACCCCGGTCGCGATAGCGCTTGATCCGACAGCGGGTTTCCCGGTACAAGGCGGGTTTGGACGGCGTGGCTAGGCACGGGCATGCCCGCTCGTCCGTTCCGCATCCCCGGATGATGCCTTCGACCGTTGGGGTCCGGCCGCGATTGGCGTTGCGGCCTTAATCCCGTTGGAGCATCGCCCTGGGGCTGTCGGCCGACCGACCTCTGTTACTTAAGGATCGCGAAATGCCCAAGATGAAAACCCACAGCGGGGCGAAGAAGCGCTTCAAGGTCACCGCCACCGGCAAGGTGAAGTCGAAGCGCGCCTGGACCCAGCACCGGCTGATCTCCAAGGCCCATTCGGCCAAGGTTCGCAATCGCGGTACGGCACTGCTGTCCGATGCGGATGCGAAAAGCGTCCTCAAGCACATGATGCCCTACGACCGCTGAGCCTGAAGCCAGCTGACAAACCCAAGATCGGAGATCGGACGAAATGGCACGGGTCAAGCGGGGTGTCACCACCCATGCCCGGCACCGCAAGGTCATCAAGCTCGCCAAGGGCTACCGCGCGGGCAATGCGACCAACTACCGGGTCGCGGTCGAGAAGGTCGAGAAGGGGCTGCAATACGCCTATCGCGACCGGCGCACCAAGAAGCGCGATTTTCGGGCACTCTGGATCCAGCGTATCAACGCCGGAGCGCGCGAACACGGCATGACCTATTCGGCATTCATGGACGGCATCAAGAAGTCGGGCATCGACCTCGACCGCAAGGTTCTGGCGGACATCGCCATGCACGAGCCCGATGCCTTCCGCGCTCTCGTCGAACAGGCCGAGCGGGCGCGCACCCAGGCCTGACGCCGGGCCGCGCGCCGACCGTGGGCGCCTGATCGGGCGCCCGCAATCGCTTCCAGCGAACCGCCTGCCTTGTTCGGCCACCTGAGACCGGGCAGGTTGCGCGCGCCATCGCCTCGCCTGTCCGGTGCTGAGATTGTCCGATGCTGAGCTCGTCCGATACTGAGCTGGTCCGGCACTCAGACTGTCAGGCGCCCCAGAAGTGTGACCAGGGGTCGAAGTCATGGATGACGTCGTCGAGCTGAAGCAGGCTATCGCGGCTGAGATCGATGCGGCCGGCGACCTAGCCACGCTGGAGACCGTCCGGGTCTCCGCGCTCGGCCGCAAGGGGCGCATCACCCAGTTGATGAAGACCCTGGGCGATCTGGACCCGGACGCGCGGCGCGCGGCCGGCCAGGCGCTGAACGCGCTCAAGGACGAGTTGGGTGAGCTTCTGGAGGCGCGCACCGAGCGTCTCAAGGCCGCGGAGCTCGACCTTCGCCTCGCCGCCGAGCGGGTCGACGTCACCCTGCCGGCGCGGCCGTCCGCCCAGGGCAGCATCCACCCGATCAGCCGCACGATCGACGAGCTGACCGAGATATTCGCGGCGATGGGGTTCACCGTCGCCGAAGGCCCGGACATCGAGGGCGGGTTCAACAACTTCACGGCCCTCAACATGCCGGCCGACCACCCCGCCCGGCAGATGCACGACACCTTCTACCTGCCGGGGGAGGTGAACGGGGAGGAACGGGTCCTGCGCACCCACACCTCACCGGTCCAGATCCGCACGATGCTGTCAGAGAAGCCGCCGATCCGGGTCGTCGCCCCGGGCCGGACCTACCGCTCCGACTACGACATGACCCACACGCCGATGTTCCACCAGCTGGAAGCGCTGGTCATCGACGAGGAGACCCACATGGGCCACCTCAAGGGCTGTGTCACCGATTTCTGCCGGGCGTTTTTCGAGGTCGACGACCTGCCGGTGCGGTTCCGCCCCAGCTATTTCCCCTTCACCGAGCCGTCGGCGGAGATCGACATCGGCTGTTCGCGCGCCGGCGGGGAGCTCAAACTGGGGAACTACGGCGACTGGCTGGAGATCATGGGCTGCGGCATGGTCCACCCGCGGGTCCTCGCGAATTGCGGTATCGACAGCACGCGCTATCAGGGCTTCGCCTTCGGCATGGGGGTGGAGCGCATCGCGATGCTGAAATACGGCATCCCGGACCTGCGAACCTTCTTCGAGGCCGATCTGCGCTGGCTGAAGCATTACGGCTTCCTGCCGCTCGACCCGCCGGGCTTCGCGCTCGGCCCTCAGGCCTGATCAGGACGGGGGAAGCGCGACCATGAAACTCACCCTTTCCTGGCTCAAGGAGCATCTGGAAACCGACGCCGACGTGGCGACGATCGCGGAGCGCCTGACCGCGATCGGGCTGGAGGTCGACAAGGTCGAGGACCGCAGCGCCGAGCTGGCGCCCTTCGTCGTCGGCTATGTGGTCAAGGCGGAGCAGCATCCGAATGCCGATCGGCTGCGCGTCTGCCTGGTCGATACCGGCGGCGGCGGTGATCCGGTGCAGGTGGTCTGCGGCGCGCCCAACGCCCGGACCGGCATGAAGGGCGTCTTCGCCCCGCCGGGTAGCCACATTCCCGGCACCGGCCTCGACCTCAAGCAGGGCGTCATCCGCGGCGTGGAATCCAACGGCATGCTCTGTTCCGAGCGCGAGATGGGCCTGTCGGAGGAGCATGACGGCATCATCGAGCTGGAGGACGACGCCCCGGTCGGCACGCCCTATGCCAGCTATGCCGGGCTCGACGACCCGGTGTTCGAGATCGAGCTGACGCCCAACCGCGGCGATTGCGCCAGCGTGCACGGGATCGCCCGGGACCTTGCCGCGGCCGGCCTCGGCCGGCTGAAGCCGATGATCCCGGACCCGGTCCCCGGCAGCTTTGACTGTCCGGTCACGGTGTCCTTCGATTTCCCGGCCGGCGAGGAAGCCGCCTGCCCGATGTTCGCCAGCCGCCTGGTGCGCGGGGTCAGGAACGGGCCGAGCCCGCATTGGCTCCAGGACCGTTTGCGCGCGATCGGGCTCAGGCCGATCTCGGCCCTGGTCGACATCACCAACTACCTGACCTTCGACGTCGGCCGGCCGCTGCATGTCTTCGACGCGGCCAAGGTCACCGGCAACATCACGGTTCGCTTCGCGCGTGCGGGCGAGCGGCTGGCGGCCCTCAACGGCAAGACCTACGACCTCGAACCCGGCATGACCGTGGTCGCCGACGACGCCGGGCCGGAGGGCATGGGCGGGGTGATCGGCGGCGAGCCGAGCGGCTGCACCGAGGAGACGACCGACGTCCTGATCGAATGCGCCCTGTTCGACCCGGTGTGCACGGCGGCGACGGGCCGGAAGCTCCAGATCATCTCCGACGCGCGCTACCGCTTCGAGCGCGGAGTTGATCCCGAGTTCGTGGTGCCGGGGATCGAACTCGCCACACGCATGGTGCTCGACCTGTGCGGTGGCGAACCGAGCCATGTCGCCGTCACCGGGTCGGTGCCGGATTGGCACCGCACTTATCACTTGCGGCTCGACCGGGTTGCCAAGCTGGGCGGCCTCGACGTGCCGGAAGGGGAGCAGCAGCGCATCCTGACCGATCTCGGCTTCATGCTGGAGCCCGGGCCGGAGGGTGTCCTCAACGTCTCACCGCCGCCCTGGCGCAACGATGTCATCGGCGAGGCCGACCTGGTCGAGGAGATCCTGCGCATCAAGGGGCTGGACGCGATCCCGCCGGTCTCCATGCGACTGCCGGGGGTGTTTCCGCCGCGGGCGGTTGCTCCCCTGCGCCGCCGCGGGGTGGCTGCCCGCCGCGCGCTGGCGGCTCGCGGCCTGCACGAGGCGGTCACCTGGTCCTTCATGAAGAAGGGCGTGGCGGGCGCGTTCGGGGCCACGGAGGCCGAGCTTGAGCTGATCAACCCGATCTCCTCCGAGCTCGACATGATGCGCCCGTCGATCCTGCCCAACCTGCTTGAGGCCGCCGCGCGCAATGCCGCCCGCGGCATGACCGATGTCGGCCTGTTCGAGGTCGGCCCGATCTATCGCGAGCCGAGCGAGAAGGGCCAGGACCTGATGGCGGCGGGTGTCCGGACCGGTGCTGCCGAAGCCCGTCACTGGGCGGTCGGCGGTCGTCCGGTCGATGCCTTCGATGCCAAGGCGGATGCGATCGCAGCCCTCGATGCGGTCGGGGCGCCGACCGCCAACCTGCAGGTGTCGACCGATGCCCCGGCCTGGTATCACCCGGGGCGGTCGGGGTGCCTGCGCCTCGGCCCGACGGTGATCGCGACCTTCGGGGAAGTTCATCCCGGCGTGGTCGAGCAATTCGAGCTGGCCGGACCGGTCGCCGCGTTCGAGGTGACGATCGATCGGGTGCCGCTGGCGAAGAAACGCACGTCGACCGCGCGGCCGTCGCTTGATGCATCGAGCCTCCAGCCGGTTACCCGCGACTTCGCCTTCCTGGTTGCCGACGATGTCCCGGCGGAGAAGGTGCTGAAGGCCTCTCGCGCGGCGGAAAAGCAGCTGATCGCGGACGTCACGCTGTTCGACGTCTATGCCGGCAAGGGGGTCGAGGACGGCTATCGGTCCCTCGCGATCACCGTGACCCTCCAGCCGCGCGAGCGAACGTTGACCGATGCCGAGATCGAGGCGGTGGCCGACAAGGTCGTCCAGTCGGTGGTGAAGCAGACCGGGGCCACCCTGCGCGCCTGAAACCCAGCGCGCCTGAAACCCAGCGTGCCTGACACCCTGCGCGCCGGGTCACGGGTCGTTCGCGGCGACCCGCCCTGTCACCTTTTCCGATCCGGCGCGGAATAGAATAGCGATCCCATTCGTCCCAACGGGGTGACCGTCAGGCTGGCCGTGCCGGACGCTCGCCCCATATTGCGGGGTGTCATGCCCCTCCCGCCGATCCGAGGATGATCCGATGCCCGTGAAGTCGCTCCTTGCCGCATTCCTGGTCGCCGCCGTGGCCGTTGCCGCCGTCCCTGAAGTGTCGCTTGCCATGGGCAGCGGGTCGAGCATGAGCGAAAGCGCCTCGTTCCGCCGCATGAAGCGGGCCCAGGGCCTGATCGAGGACGAAAAGTTCGAGCAGGCGATCGAGTTGCTCGAGCAGGTGGTCCGCGATGACGCGCGCAACGCTGATGCCTTCAACTATCTGGGCTTCGCCGCCCGCAACATCGGCCGCTACACGGAATCGCTCGAATACTACCAGCGCGCCCTGGCGATCGACCCGGATCACAAGGGCGCTCACGAGTATCTGGGCGAACTCTATCTCCTGACCGGCGATCTGGCCGCGGCCCAGCAGCGCCTCGCCAAGCTCGAGGAGCTCTGCCCGACCGGCTGCGAGGAGCTGAGCCTGTTGGCGAAGCGGATCGCCGAACACCAGGCCAAGGCTGGCAGCTGACCTTCCCCGGCTGCCCGGCGGCAGCTTTCTTGACAGGTGTCGCCGCGATTGCCGAGTGTGCTCGTGAACTCCGCTGGCCGGTCCCCCTGGGGCCGGCTCGCGCTTTTGGTGTCCGGCACGGGGTGGCGATCGATGGATAAGGCGGTCCAGGAAGTCTACGAAAAGGCGCAGGAGCTCCATGAGAAGTTCGGCGATGAGGAACTGCGCGACTTCATCCTGACCCTCGCCGCCAAGATCGAGCAGGCGGAGATCCTGCGTCACCATTTCGGCTACTTCCTCATGCACGCGCAGGCGGTCATTCCCTATGACGCGCGCCCGCGCCACTTCCGCGATGCGCTGGAGCGCGCGAAGAAGGTGCTCGCAGCCTATGAGTGAGGCCACGCCGACGGTCCATGTCGCCTATCAGGACCGGGGCGAGGGGCGCATCGTCGCGACCGTCACCATCGACAACGAGCGCCGCCTGAACTCCCTCGGTACGCCGCTCCTGGAACAGATCGTGGCGACGATGGCGGAGGTGGCGGCCAAGCCCGGGCTCCATGCCGTGGTCCTGACCGGCGCCGGGAACCGTGCCTTCGTCGGCGGCGCCGACATCCGGGAAATCGCGACCCTCGACACGGAGACCGCGGCCGCCTTCATCACCCGCGTGCACAAGTCGTGCGAGGCGATGCGTCGGGTCCCGGTTCCCGTCATCGCGAAGGTCCGCGGGTATTGCCTGGGCGCAGGGCTGGAGATCATGGCGGCCTGCGACATGCGCATCACGGACGAGACCGGGCGCTTCGGCATGCCGGAGGTCCGCGTCGGGGTGCCATCGGTTGTCGAGGCCTGCTTGCTGCCGCAGCTGATCGGCTGGGGCCGCACGCGCGAGCTCGTCTATCTCGCCCGGACCTACGACGCCAACGAGGCCTCCGCGATGGGCCTCGTGGAGCGCGTGGTGAAGCGCGAGGACCTGGATGCCGCGACAGAGGAGTGGGTCCAGGACCTGCTCCTTGCCGGCAACAACGCCCTTCGGCTCCAGAAGAAGCTGGTCGCCGAGTGGGAGGTGGCGGGCACCCCGGAGGAGGCGGTCGGCGCCGGCATCCGCCGGTTCGCGGAAGCGTTCGAGGGCGACGAGCCCGCCCGCATGGCCGGCGCCTTCGTCAACCGCCCGCGCTGAGGCGGCTGGCCCTACCCGTCCTTCAGCGCGTCGCCGAACTGGCTGCGCAGCGCGTTCTTCTGGACCTTGCCCATGGTGTTGCGCGGCAGTTCGTCGGCGAAGAACACCGCCTTTGGCAGCTTGAAGCTCGCCAGCCGGCCCTTGAGCGCTTCCATGACCTTGGCTGCGTCGAGATCGGCACCCGGCGCCCGGGTGATGACGGCCGCGACCCCCTCGCCGAAGTCGGCGTGCGGCAGGCCGATGACGGCACTTTCGATGACCCCGGGCAGGCCGTCGATGATCTCCTCTACCTCCTTCGGGTAGACGTTGAGGCCGCCGGAGATGATCATGTCCTTCTCGCGCCCGACGATGCTGACATAGCCGTCTTCGTCGATCCGGCCCATGTCGCCGGTGATGAAGAAGCCGTCGGGCCGGAACTCCGCCGCGGTCTTCTCCGGCTGGCGCCAGTACCCGGCGAAGACGTTGGGTCCGCGCACCTCGATCACGCCGACCTCGCCCACAGCCAGGGCATTGCCGTCGCCATCCGCGACGCGGAGGTCGACATCCGGCAGCGGGAAGCCCACGGTCCCGGCTCGCCGCTCACCGTCGAGCGGGTTCGACGTGTTCATGTTGGTCTCGGTCATGCCGTAGCGCTCCAGGATGCGCATGCCCGTGCGCTGCTCGAACTCCTCGAAGGTCTGCGGCAGGAGCGGGGCGGAGCCGGACACGAAGAGGCGCATGGTCGATGCGGTCTCGGCGGTGAAGCCGGGATGCGCCAGGAGACGCGTGTAGAAGGTCGGTACCCCCATCATCACGGTCGATCGCGGGAGCGCGGCGATCACCTGATCCGGGTCGAAGCGCGGCAGGAAGATCATCGAGGAGCCGTTGACCAGCACCGTGTTGGTGGCGACGAACAGGCCGTGGGTGTGGAAGATCGGCAGCGCGTGCAGAAGCACGTCGCCCGGCCGGAAGCCCCAGTAGCTGTGGAGGGTGCGTGCGTTCGACGCGAGGTTCTCGTGCGTCAGCATCGCCCCCTTGGAGCGGCCGGTGGTGCCGGAGGTGTAGAGGATGCCGGCGAGGTCCTGGTCGCCGGCGGGCAGTGTCTCGAAGCTGTCCGGGGCCGCGTCGGCGCTTGCCGACAGGCTGCCGCTGTCATCGGGTTCCAGCGTCAGGCAGGTGACGTCGGAACGCTCGCGCCCCTCCCGGCACACGAACAGCATCGGCTCGGCGTCGCCGATGAAGTAGTCGATCTCGGACTTGGTGTAGGCGGGGTTGAGCGGCAGGAAGATCGCACCGACGCGGATCGTCGCGAGGTAGGTGAAGAGCGCGCGCTGCGATTTCTCCACCTGGCAGGCAACCCGCTCGCCGGGCACCACGCCGCGGCTGACGAGGACGTTGGCGATGCGCGCCGTCTCCGCCTCGAGATCGGCGTAGGTCCACAGCCGGTCACCGGGCACGTCGAGGAAGGTCTGCGTCCGGTCGGTCGGAAACGACTGCGTGAAAAGATCGTAGAGGTGATTGGTCATTGGCGTTCCCCCGGTGCGCCGGCGTCGTCCGCGCCCTCATCCTCGTCGCCGAGTTCGAGGAGGCCGTCCTCATCGTCCAGGGCCCCGTCATCCAGCTCCATATCCTCGATGTCCAGATCGTCGAAGTCATCGAGGTCGTCGAGCGCCTGGTCGATGAGGTCCTCGTCACCTGCCGGCAGACTGGAGACGGCGGCCTCCGATCCGAGCTGTGCCCGGCCCCGCGCCAGCTCGTAAAGAGCGATGGCCGCGGCATTGGAGACATTGAGGCTGATGACCGCGCCGGCGGTCGGCAGCCGGGCGGTGTGGCGGCAGCGCTCGCGCACCAGGCGACGCACGCCGCTGCCCTCGGCGCCGAGAACCAGGGTGACCGGGCGCGTCCCGGAAGGCCAACTGGCCATCCCGGAAGAGGAGTGCGCCGGCATCGACCAGCGAGAAGAGGAGGCGACCGTCAGCACGATCATCTCATGATTTCCGCCTTTGCAGGGATTCTACACAACCAAACGCCAAAACCTTCCTTTCCACAACCGCAAAGGCAGAGAAATCTGAAAACGTTTTTAGGAGCGGCCCCAGTGGCCGCTCCTTGACAATATCCGTGCCAAAGGCGAGACTATTCCACGAGGGCATCACGATCAGCCCGTACTCCTTGCGCTTATAGGCCTGCTCGCCGACGAGAAAGCACTTGACAGTCTCGGTTCGCAACCCGTCTGTTATT
>CAYNIS010000050.1:0-13451 GCA_964397055.1 uncultured Rhodospirillaceae bacterium
ATTACGAGTGCCGCAACGGTCAGCGCTATTTCGTATATTCAGAGTATGGATATGTCGAGTTTAAGTAGTTTTTGCTATGGAGTGCGGGTGTTCCGAGCTTCATCCGAGCTTCACCTGAGTGTCCCGAGCTTCACCCTGGGTGTCACGAGCTTGTCATTAGAAGTTCCCTGGCTGGAGCCCTTTCGGAATCAGTGACCTGACTCGAATCCGTCGACGAAGATCGGCGGCGGCAGGGGCTGCGGGCTGGTCGAGACCGTGCGGGCGCACGAAGCTCTCGATGAACGACCTGACCTGGGCCTCGGCCGCCGCCGGATCGGCCAGCGTCTCCGCCAACTGGGAGAGATGGTCGGCCATGGTCTCGGCCGAGGTCAGGAGACCGCCTTCGGTCAGGTAGTGGAAGTGGAGCGTGCCCTCCTGGGTGCGGGCGAACTCCGGATCCTGGATGGTGAGGGTGCGGCGCCCGACGATGCCGGCCTCGATAAAGCCGGAGGTGTTGATGCCGACCACCGCCTCGGCGAAGGACAGGCTGTCGAAATAGTCGCGCTTGCGTTCGTCGTCGACCGGGACGCCGTTGCCGTCCGGCCAGACCCGGACCCGGCCGAAGGCTGACAGGTCGACCCCGCGCCATTGGGCGAAATGGGCCGGGTGCGGCCGAATGATGACGTTCGCCTCGACCAGGTTGGGGTCGCCCGAACCGCGCAGCGCGGTCAGCCATCGGCGCACGAACGCGACCTCGTCGGGGCAGATGAAGGTCGACGAACAGAGATAGAGGATGATCGCGCGATCGGGATCGAGGCCGCCGACACGGCCGCAGAAGCCGGCCCGGTCGGTCGAGACGTCCCGTTCAAACCAGTTGTCGAAGAGCTGGGCGCCGGTTGCGATGACGCTCGCCCTGGCGAGACCGTGCATCTCGACCGCTTCCCGCACCTGGATGTCGTTCCAGACGACGGTGCGATCGGGGGGCACCTGGACGAGGCCCTTGTTGGTCAGGTTGTCCCAGCTCGCGACCAGCAGGAGTGTCGGAATGCCGAGGGCCTTGGCAGCCTTCACCGCATCCATCTGGCCATAGAGGAAATCGATCAGCGGCGTGACCATCACCAGGTCCGGGGCCGCCCGGCGGATGAACGCCTCCAACCCGGGATCGACCGGCAGATGGCCGTCGATCATGCGGAACTTGAAGGCGGCCAAGGCCCGGACCCAGCCGCTTGAGACCACCGGCACCCGCTCGAACAACGCGCGGATGCGATCCGGTACGCGCCGCGCCCCGCGCGCGACGAGCGCCGGCGCTGCCGCATAGGCCGGATCGAGATAGCGCAGGTAGTCGCGCATGATCCGAAAGCCGTCGGAAACCGGCCACCACCAGCCGGTTCGCGGGACCAGGGCCCGCTCGACGATCTGGTCGGGATGATCTGCGACCAGAGCGTCCACCAGGGTGCGGTCGACCTCCTTGGCCAGCGGGCTGAACACCAGTTCGATCCTGTGGCCCCTGGCGGCGAGCTCGCGCAGGACGAGCTCGAAATTGCGCAGATAGAGCGGGTGGCGGACCAGGAACAGGATCTTCACGGGCTGGGCCCCACTGCAGGCGAAGGATCGACCACCGAGGACGGACGGCGGGTCGCGATACTGGCGCACCGGAGCCCTGTCAATCGCTCGAGGGTCAATCGCTTGAGGATCAGTTGCCCGGTGATCGGTTGCCAGGGGGCATGGCCGCGTTGCAGGCATGCCGGCGGGGCTGGCATCGGTCCCCGCCCTCCCCTATAAGACGGCACCCGGCGTTGCCGGCGGCGACCGGCTGCCGCTGCGCACAGATCACAGCGCGATCCCGAGAGCGATGATCCTGACATCAGATGCCCTTCCCGCCTATCGCGGCCAGGTGACCATGGTCGACGGCGGCTTCGACCCCTTGCATGCCGGCCATGTGCGCTATTTCGAGGCGGCGAAGGCGCTCAGGCTGCCGGTTTTCTGCAACCTGACCGGTGATCACTACGTCGCGACCAAGCACAAGGTGCTTTTGCCGCAGGATGCGCGGGCGGAGGTGATCGACGCCCTGAAGCCGGTCGACTACGTCCACATCTCGACCTCGACGACCGCGGAGGCGCTGAAGACGTTGCAGCCGCGCTACTACGCCAAGGGCAAGGACTGGGAAGGCCGGCTGCCGGCGGAAGAAACCCGCATTTGCGAGGAGCTGGGGATCGAGGTCGTCTATCTCGACACCGTGACCGACAGCTCGACCCAGCGGGTGCGCGACTTCCTCGGCTCGGACGATCTGACCGCCCAGGTCGCCGCTTACGAGACCTTTGTCCAGGAGCAGACGGCGGAAGGGGCGGAAGCCTACGACGCCGACTACTTCCACGCGGAATGGCGGGACGAGGCGAACTCCTACCAGCTGGAGACGCGGCGCAAGCGGGAGGGCCGTAATCCGGAACTGATCCGCGACGTGTTCAAGCCGGGACGCGTGCTCGACATGGGCTGCGGCCCGGGCAACCTGATGTTCTTCCTGCATGAACTGGGGGTCGAGGCCGATGGCGTCGACTTCGCCCAGGCAAGCAAGGAGACCGCCCCGGATGCCGTGAAGGACCGCATCCATATCGGCTCGGTGACTGATATCGCGCTGCCGGACAACTCCTACGACCTCGTCATCTGTCGGGAAGTGTTCGAGCATCTGCGCGTGCTCGACGTGCAGCAGGCGGTGCAGAACCTCTGCCGCATCACCTCCAGGTACATCTATCTCACGACCCGCTTCCACCCGGCGCCGGCCACCCTGTTCGACGTGACGACGGAGTTCGAGGTCGACCCGACCCACATCACGCTCCAGAACATGGACATGCTGCGCCTCATGTTCGTGCTGCAGGGCATGCGCCGGCGCCGCGACCTCGAAGACGCCATGGACTGGCTGAAAAAGGGGCGGGTCCTGGTCTACGAGAAGCCGTCGGCCTGACGATACCGCAGGCGACGGCGGCCCCCGATCGGTTAAGGGATCTGGTCCCATGGACTCCATTCTCAGCTACCACATGAACCCGCTCACCTGCGGGGTCGCGCGCTTCAACCGGGCGCTCGCAGATCGGCTGAACCTGCCGATGGTGCAGATGTTCACGGAAACCGCCCGGAGCTTCCGGCGCCCCCTCTTGTCGTTGAAGCTGTCTGAGTTCACCGAACCGGACGCGCACCGGCTTGAGGAGATGGTCGACCACTGGGACGACCGGCTGGAGCCGCGGCTGTTCCTGCACGACTGGACCGCGACCCCGGTCGAGGCGAAGCTCCTGCGCCGGGCCAAGACGGTGTATTGCGGCAACGAGGCGCTGGTTCAGGAACTGAAACCCCTGCACAACGACGTCGTTGAAGCGTGGTGCCCGGGTCACCTCTTCGACGCGGTGCCGTTTCCGGAAGACGTCGACATTTCGGTCTATACATTCGGCATGGCGCACAAGGTTCGTGCCGATTACTTCTACCATCTGCATGACAAGCTGGAGGCAACCGGCAAGTCGTACTGCCTCTACATTTCGGCCGCGGTTCACGAGGGCAAGAGCATCGACGACAGTTTTACAGCGGCCTATGAGGAACTGAAGCAGATATTCGGCAAGCGAATCTTCTTTCTTGGATTCATTTCGGACACAGGGTTGTTCAACCACCTGAAGCGGTGCACATTCTTCGCGGCTTTCTTCGGGTCGGGTGTGCGCGCCAACAACACGAGCGTCAACACGGCGATGCAGGTAGGGTCTGTCGTCCTCACCAACCTCGACGAGCATTCGCCGCCCGACTACCGCCACATGGAAAGTCTGATCGACATCCGCCAATGCGAGGGTGGCCTGCCGCTCGACCGCGAGCTTCTTGACCGCATCGCCAAGCGCGGCAAGGAAGTCGCCGCCGTCCATGGCTGGTCACCGCTGATCGACCTCTTGCGCGCGCGCGAACCGGAACTCGGCTAGCCCCTTCCATCTCCAGTCAAGGAATACCGATCCCGTGAAGACCGCCCTCGTCACCGGCGTCCTCGGCCAGGACGGTGCCTATCTTGCCAAGCTGCTGCTGGAAAAGGGCTATGAGGTCTGGGGCGCCTTCCGCCGTTCCGCCTCCCTCAACGACTGGCGGTTGCGGCGGCTCGGGATCGAGAACGAGGTCAAGATGATCCCGTTCGAACTCCTGGAGTTCTCGAACATCGTCCGCGCGATCGAGAAGGCGAAACCGGACGAGGTCTACAACCTCGCCGCCCAGAGCTTCGTCGGCGTGTCCTTCGACCAGCCGATCTTCACCGCCGACGTCGACGGGCTGGGGGTCATCCGCATCCTCGAAGCGATCCGGATGGTGAAGCCGGACACGCGGTTCTACCAGGCCTCGACCTCCGAGATGTTCGGCCTGGTGCAGGAGCCGCTGCAGTCGGAGACGACGCCGTTCTACCCGCGCAGTCCCTATGGCGTGGCCAAGCTCTACGGCCATTGGATCACCATCAACTATCGCGAGGCGTTCGACATCCACGCGTCCTCCGGCATCCTGTTCAATCACGAGTCGCCCTTGCGCGGGATCGAGTTCGTCACCCGCAAGATCACCGCGACCCTGGTCCGGATCGCGCGCGGCGAGGCCGAGCGCCTGGAACTCGGCAACATGGATGCCCAGCGCGATTGGGGCTTCGCCGGCGACTATGTCGACGGCATGTGGCGGATGCTGCAGCAGGACACCGCCGACGACTATGTCCTCGCGACCGGGCGGACGGAGACGGTGCGCGACTTCGTGCGCCTCGCCGCCGGTGCCGTCGGCTTCGATCTCGCCTTCGAGGGCGAGGGGCTCGACGAGGTTGCCCGCGACACCAGGACCGGGCGCACGGTGGTGTCGGTCAACCCGGTCTTCTTCCGCCCGGCGGAGGTCGACGTCCTGATCGGCGATCCGTCGAAGGCGCGCCGGGCTCTCGGCTGGGAGCCGAAGGTCGGCCTGGAAGAACTCGCCCGGATGATGGTGGAAGCCGATCGCGCCGCCCTGGAACGGGGCGAGATGCTGAGCTGACCCGGCGTGAGCCTGGATTGGTTAATAAAACCGGCGCTCGGGGAAAAAGGTGGACAATCCCCGGCCGGCTCAGTACCACCCTCCGGCAGCTCCGGCGTCGTCCAGGACCGGCAGGTGACTGGCGCCGACCACGCTCTCCACTAATCATTGCACGGACGTGATCATGTCGCGCTCTTTGACCATCGACGGCATCACCATCGACGACGACAGCGATTGCTATGTCATCGCCGAGATCGGGCACAATCACCAGGGCGACCTGGAAAAGTGCAAGCAGATGTTCAAGGTCGCCAAGGATTCGGGCGCGCGCGCGGTCAAGCTGCAGAAGCGCGACAACCGCGCGCTTTTCACGCGGGCCATGTATGACAGCGCGTACAACTCCGAAAATGCCTACGCCGATACCTATGGCGAGCACAGGGAGTTCCTGGAGTTCGGGCGCGAACAGTATCTGGAACTGAAGGCCTGCGCGAACGAACTCGGCATCACCTTCTTCTCTACCGCGTTCGACGAGAACAGCGCCGACTTCCTCGCCGACATCGACATGCCGGCGTACAAGATCGCTTCCGGCGACATCACCAACATCCCGCTGATCGAGTACGTCGCCAAGATCGGCAAGCCGATGGTGATTTCCACCGGCGGTGCTACCATGCAGGACGTCCAGCGCGCCTACGACGCGGTGATGGCGATCAACACCCAGGTCTGCATCATGCAGTGCACCTCCGGCTATCCGCCGGAATGGTCGGAACTGAACCTCCGCGTGATCGACACTTATCGCCACGCCTTCCCGGACATCGTCATCGGCTTCTCCGCCCATGACAACGGCATCTCCATGCCGCTGGTCGCCTACATGCTGGGCGCGCGCATGGTGGAGAAGCACTTCACCCTGAACCGCGCGTGGAAGGGCACGGACCAGGCCTTCTCGCTGGAACCGACCGGTCTGCGCAAGATGATCCGCGATCTGGAGCGGACCCGCATCGCCCTCGGCGACGGCCAGAAGAAGCGCTACCCGAGCGAGGAGAAGCCGCTCGCCAAGATGGCCAAGAAGCTGGTCGCGGCGCGCGACCTGCCGGCCGGCCATGTCGTTACCCGCGAGGACATTGCCATCAAGGTTCCGAATGACGGCCTGCCGCCGTATGAGATCGACAAGGTGATCGGCCGCCAGCTGAAGCACGCGATGGCGGAGGACCAGAACTTCCACCTGGAAGACCTCGGCTGACCGGCGGCCCAGGACCGACATCGCCGGCCTTGCCATGACCGATCCTTCCCTCGCTCCCCGGCCGGCAGCACTCGACGTTGCCGATCCGGCGTTCGCCGCCGCCCAGGCGCCGCTGAAGCTGCTTCTGTTCGACTTCGACGGGGTGTTCACGGACAACGCCGTCTGGGTCTTCGAGGATGGGCGCGAGGCGATCCGCGCCAACCGCTCCGACGGTATCGGGCTGCGGCGGGTCGAACGGGCCGGGGTCGCGTGCGCGATCATCTCGACCGAGGTCAACAAGGTTGTGGCGGCGCGCGCGAAGAAGCTCGAGATCGAGTGCCGCCACGGCCAGAAGGACAAGGTCGCTGCCGCGCGGGAACTCGCTGCCGCGCGCGGCATCGGGCTCGACGCCTGCGGCTTCGTCGGCAACGACGTCAACGACATTCCGCTCCTGAAAGCGGTCGGCCTGCCTCTCGGCGTGGCGGACGCCTATCGCGACATCTGGCCGTTCGTCCGCTGGCTGACGACGATCAACGGCGGCCATGGTGCGGTGCGCGAGATTTGCGACGCCATCGCCGCGGCACGCGGCGTGCCTGCGCGCTTTCCCTGACGGCGACTGCTTCGCCAGCGACCACCCCGGCAGTTATGGACCTTCAGGACGGCCCCGATGTCCAAACTCTTTGATCTTGCAGACCGTGTCGTCGTCGTGACCGGGGGTCTGGGGCAACTCGGCCGCCAGTTCACCCTGGCGCTGAAAGCGTCCGGCGCCCGCGTGGCGGTTCTCGACATGACCGACGATCGCGCGCGGATCGTCGCCCGCTACGGCGCCGAAGCCGACGATCCGGCGCTGATGTTCGTCGCCGCCGATGTCACCGACCGCGCCTCGCTGGAAGCCGCCCGGGCCCGGATTGCCGAGGCCTGGGATGAACCGTTCGGGCTGGTCAACAACGCGGCCCTGGACTCCCCACCCGACAGCCCGGCGGAGGAAACCGGCCCGTTCGAGACCTATCCCGAGGCATCCTGGGACAAGGTGATGGAGGTCAACGCCAAGGGGCCGTTCCTGTGCGCGCAGGTGTTCGGCGGCGGCATGGCGGCGGCGGGGCGCGGGTCGATCGTCAATGTCGCGTCGATCTACGGTACCGTCTCCCCCGACCAGGGCCTCTACCAGTACCGGCGCGACCGGGGCGAGGTGTTCTACAAGCCCGTCGCCTATTCGGCGAGCAAGTCGGCCCTCTACAACCTGACCCGCTACTGTGCGACCTATTGGGGACCGCGCGGGGTCCGGGTCAACACGGTCACCTTCGCCGGGGTGTTCAACAACCAGGACCCGGCCTTCCTGGAGAAGTACTGCGCCAAAGTCCCCCTCGGCCGGATGGCGGACGAGGCCGACTACAACGGCGCGATCATCTTCTTGATGTCGGACGGTTCGGCTTATATGACGGGCGCCGATCTCAAGATCGACGGCGGCTTCACCGCCTGGTAGCGGACCCGCCCCGACGGCAGCGGCCCGGCACCCAACGACAGCCTTGAAGACAGCGCATGGTCGACCTTCCAACCCTCCTTCCCAACCTGATCGGCGGGTCCGAGGTTCCGGCGCAAAGCGGGGCCAGCCTCGCCAACATCAACCCGCATGACGAAAGCCCGATCGGCGATGTCGCCCGGTCAGGGGCTGCCGACATCGACGCGGCGGTGACGGCCGCCCGGGCGGCCCAGCCGGGCTGGGCGGCGACCCCTCCGGTCCAGCGCGGTCACATCCTCCATCAGGTCATGAATGCGCTGGAGGCGCGCGCCGAGGAGATCGCCGCCGTGGTCGCGGCCGAGGCCGGCAAGCGCATGAAGGACAGCAAGGGCGAGGTCGGCGGCGCGATCCAGTGCGGTCGCTTCTTCGCCGGCGAGGGCCAGCGGCTGTTCGGCCGCACCATGCCGTCCGGCACGCCCAACAAGTACAACATGACGGTGCGGACACCGTGCGGGGTGGCCGGCCTGATCATCGCCGCCAACACGCCGGCCCCGAACTTCGCCTGGAAGGTCTTTCCGGCCCTGATCTGCGGCAACGGTGTCGTCTTGAAGTCGGCCGAGGATACGCCGGCGTCGGCCTGGCTGATGGCGAGGATCGCGCAGGAAGCGGGCCTGCCGCCGGGTGTTTTGAACGTCGTCCACGGCATCGGGGCGGAGGCGGGCCAGGCGCTGGTCGACCATCCAGGCGTGGACGTGCTCTCCTTCACCGGCTCGACCGCGGTCGGCCGGCGCATCGCCGAGGCCTGCGGACGCCAGTTGAAGAAGCTGTCGCTGGAACTGGGCGGCAAGAACCCGTTCGTGGTGTGCGACGATGCCGACATCGATCACGCCGTCAACTGGGCCTGCCTCTCGGCCTATTCCAATGCCGGCCAGCGCTGTGCCGCCGGCAGCCGCTTCCTGGTGTTCGATGCCGTCTACGACCAGTTCCGCGACAAGCTCCTGGCCGCGACCGCCAGGCAGAAGGCCGGCATCGACGACGACTGCGATCTGGGGCCGGTGATCAATGCGCGCCAGCTCGCCAACATGACCTCCGCCGTCGAGGGCGCGGTTGCACGCGGGGCGAAGCTCCTGGCCGGCGGCGGGCGCATCGGCGATCGCGGCTTCTACATGGCCCCGACCGTGGTCGAGGGCGTCGACCCGGCCGACGAAATCTCCCAGATGGAGCTGTTCGGCCCGGTTGCCTGCCTCTACCGGGTCAAGGATTTCGCGGAGGCGCTGGCGATGGCCAACGACCACCCCTATGGCCTGACCGCGTGCATCCACACCCGCTCGATCGACCGCGCGATCGCCTTCTCCCACGCCGTCCAGGCCGGGGCGACCGTGGTCAATGCCGGGACCTACGGGTCGGAACCGCACATGCCGTTCGGCGGGCCGAAGGCGTCGGGCAACGGCAGCCGCGAGCCGGGGACGGAAGCGCTCGACGTCTATACGGAACTCAAGGACATCTACCTCAACGTCGACCCGGCGAGGCTGTAGTCGCCGATGGCTGCCGCTCCCACCTGCGTTGCCCTGATCCCGGCGCGCTCCGGCTCGAAGCGGGTGACCGACAAGAACATCCGGATGCTCGGCAACCACCCGGTCATGGCCTACACGATCCAGGCGGCGGTCGCGTCCGGGGTGTTCGCGCGCGTCTTCGTGTCGACCGACAGCGAGGAGTATGCGGCGATCGCCCGCCACTACGGGGCGGAGGTGCCGTGGCTTCGGCCCGCCGAGTTCGCAACGTCGACGTCCCCCGACATCGAGTGGATCATCCACACGCTGGAGGCGTTCGAGAAGGCGGGGGAGGCTGCCGACAGCTTCTCGATCCTGCGGCCGACGAGCCCGTTCCGCCAGCCGGAGACGATCCGGCGCGCGTGGTCGGAGTTCACCGCGGAGACCGGCGTGGACAGTCTGCGCGCGGTCGAGAAGGTGAAGCAGCACCCGGGCAAGATGTGGGCGATCCGGGGCAAGCGCATGACGCCGGTGATGCCGTTCATGCGCGATGACGGCACCCCCTGGCATTCCAGCCAGATGGCGAGCCTGCCGGTGTTCTACATCCAGAATGCCAGCCTGGAGATAGCCTGGACCCGGGTCGCGCTCGAAGACCGCACCATCGCCGGGTCGGTCGTGATGCCGTTCCTGACCGACGACATGGAAGGCTTCGACATCAACGACATGGATGACTGGTGGCATGCCCAGCATCTGATGGCGAACGGAACCGCGGTACCGCCCCATGTCTCGGTACCGCCCTACCCGGTTGCGGACTGACCGTCCGACGCCGTTGGCACGAGAAGGAGACGGGTCACATGGGGGATTTGGTCGGCACGGCCGTCGAGGGCGTTCTCTACTATGCCGAACCGGCGGCCTTCGACCGGGTCCGCCGGCTGAATGTCGACACCGCCCAGCGCACCGCGCTGTTCGCCGACATGGCGCGGCTGAACGCGCTCTACATGATCGCGCGCGCCGGCTCCGGCCATATCGGTTCCTCCTTCTCCTCGATGGACATCGTGTCCTGGCTGCACCTGAACGAGATGCGCACCAACGACGATGGGAGCGCCCGCGACCTCTATTTCTCGTCGAAGGGCCATGATGCCCCGGGGCTCTATGCCGTCCTGATCGCACTCGGCCGGATGCCCGCCGATCTGGTCCACAAGCTGCGCCAGGTCGGCGGCCTGCCGGGCCACCCGGACGTCAACACCCCGGCGATGGTCACCAATACCGGCTCTCTCGGCATGGGTATCTCGAAGGCCAAGGGGATGGCCTTTGCCCACCGCCAGCGCGGCATCGACGCACGCATCTACGTGATGACCGGTGATGGCGAACTCCAGGAAGGCCAGATCTGGGAGAGTCTGGTTTCCGCCGCCAACCACGGCCTCTCGGAGATCACCGTGGTGGTCGACCACAACAAGCTGCAGTCCGATTACCTGGTCAGCCAGACCAGCGACCTCGGCGACCTGGACGCCAAGTTCGCGGCCTTCGGCTGGCATGTCGAACGCATCGACGGCCACGACTTCGGCCAGCTCGAAGCCGCCATCGCGCGCTCGAAGCAGGCGGCGAAGCCGCAGGTGATCATCTGCGACACGGTCAAGGGCAAGGGTGTCTCCTTCATGGAGCACACGGCGATGGAATCGGACGCCGCCCAGTACACGTTTCATTCCGGGGCGCCGAAGGCCGACCAGTACACGCGGGCCGCACAGGAACTGATCGACCGCATCAACGGGACGACGGCCGCCAGCGGGGCGGAGGCGATCGAGTTCGAGACCTTCGTCAACCCGGCCGTGCCGGCGGTGGCGGGCGAACCGAAGCGCCTGCAACCCGCCTATACGGAGGCGATGATCGCCGCCGCCAGGCGCCACCCCCATCTGGTCGCGCTCGACGCCGACCTCGTGCTCGATACCGGCCTGATCCCCTTCCGCGAGGCGTTCCCGGACCGCTTCGTCGAATGCGGCATCGCCGAGATGGACATGGTGAGCCAGGCGGGCGGCATGGCGCTCAAGGGGCTGCTGCCGGTCTGCAATTCCTTCTGCTGCTTCCTGTCCACGCGGCCGAACGAGCAGATCTACAACAACGCCACCGAACACACGAAGATCGTCTATGTCGGCTGGCTCGCCGGCATGGTGCCCGGCGGGCCCGGCCACTCGCACCAGTCGGTCCGCGACATCGCAGCCGTCGGCGGCGTGCCGGGGCTGACCCTGATCGAGCCGTCCTGCCCGGAGGAGGTCGGCCCGCTGGTCGACTGGGCGCTCGACGAGAACGACGGCTCCGCCTATTTCCGCATGATCTCGATCCCCTATGTCCTGCCGTTCTCGCTGCCGGAGGGCTACACGCCGCAACCGGGCCATGGCGTGCGCGTCGGCGGCCATGACGGCGACTGCCTGCTTGTGACCTACGGCATGGTCATGCTGTCGGAGGCGGTGAAGGCGGCGGATCTCCTGAAACAACGCCACGGCATCGGGCTGGAGGTCATCAACCTGCCCTGGCTGAACCGGGTCGACGGCGCCTGGCTGGCGGCGGCGGCCACCGGCAAGCGGGCGCTGTTCACCGTCGACAACCACTATCTCGACGGCGGCCAGGGCGAGCGCGTGCTGGCGACCGCGTTCGAGCAGGGCGTCTCCGGCCTGATCAGCGGCCGCTTCGGCCTGACCCAGGTGCCCGCCTGCGGCACCAATCCGGACGTGCTGAAAGCTGCCGGCCTCGATGCCGAAAGCCTGGCCGCCCAGATCGCGACCCGTCTCGGCCACTGACCGGACCGAGGGCCAGGCGACATCGATGGCGGCCCTGCCCCAGAACCTGCGGGCATGGGCCCGCGACCTGCCCGGGATGCGCGCCCTGCGTCTCGCCCGGCTGGGCTGGATCGCGCGGCACGGCGGGCATCCCGGTTGGCGTTCCCTGATCGGCGCCGACTGGCCCGCCTGGGACGCCGCGAGGTCGGCCGCAAGCGGGCCGAAGGTGCTGATCGCGACCGGGATCGGCGGGCATCTCGGCCTCGCAGGCCTGGACTCCACCCTGGGCGTGGCACTGACGCTGGCCGGGGCGCGCGTCGGCTATCTCCTCTGCGACGAGGCCCTGCCCGCCTGCCAGATTGCGGAAACCGGCTGGTACCCGAAGGTCGGGCGCTTTTCCCGCGACGGCCCGCGCGATCTCTGCGGCACCTGCTTCGCCCCGGCGGCGGAGGCATACCGGGCGACCGGCCTGCCCCTGCATCTTTACGGCGACAGCCTGACCGACGCCGATCGGCGGGAGGCGCGGGAGATCGCAGCACGCACGCCGTTCGAGGCGATCGGCGGGGTGACGATTGACGGCGTCGGCATCGGGGAACAGGCACTGGCCGGGGCCCTGCGCTTCTTCGCCCGGGGCACGATCGATGCCGAACCGGAACGCGAGGCCGTCGCCCGGCGCTACCTGGAGGCCGCGATCCTGACCTACCGCGCGGTCACCCGCCTGGTCCGCGCCGAGTCCCATGACGTCGTCGTCGCCCACCATGGCATCTACGTGCCTCAGGGCCCGGCGGCGGCGGCGGCACGCACCGCCGGGGCACGCGTCGTGACCTGGAACCCGGCCTATCGCAAGCACTGCTTCCTGTTCAGCCACGACGACACCTATCACCACACGCTGATGGACGAGCCGGTGGAGGCCTGGGCGGGGATCGACCTTTCCGACGCGGAAGAAGCGCGGGTCGTCGACTATCTCAAGAGCCGCTGGACCGGCTCCGGCGACTGGATCTGGTTCCACGAGAAACCGGACATGGAAACGAGCCGGATCGTCGCCGGCCTCGGTCTCGATACCGGGAAACCGATCATCGGCCTCTTGACCAACGTCGTCTGGGACGCGCAGCTGCACTATCCGGCGAACGCTTACCCCTCGATGATCGACTGGGTGATGGACACCATCGCGTGGTTCGCCGCGAGGCCGGACCTGCAGCTGGTGATCCGCGTCCACCCGGCCGAACTTCGCGGCACGCCGCGCTCGCGCCAGCGCATGGTGGAAGAGATCGGCACCCGCTATCCGCAGCTTCCCGCCAACATCGTCGTGGTCGGCCCCGAAAGCCCGGTCAGCACCTATGCCCTGATGGAACTCGCCGACACCGCGCTCATCTACGGTACCAAGATGGGGGTCGAGCTGACCGCGATGGGCATCCCGGCGATCGTCGCGGGCGAAGCCTGGATCCGGAACAAGGGGCTGACGCTTGATGCGACCAGCCCGGAAGACTACCAACGGCTGCTGGCAGATCTGCCGATTGGCAGGCGCCTCGACCCCGCCACGGTGCGGC
>CAYNIS010000051.1:0-13406 GCA_964397055.1 uncultured Rhodospirillaceae bacterium
ATCGGTGCGATTGCGCAGGTTCATCAATTCAGCGCTCAGCTTATTCGGGAAGTTGCCTCCAACACCGACACGATCGCCTTGTCCCGGTCGGCGGCGGACATCTCGCGGCGGTGGATGCGCAGACCCTCGGCGATGATCTCGCCGACCGAAAGGCGCGGGGAAAGCGAGCCGTAGGGGTCCTGGAAGACGATTTGGAGCGACTTCCGGAGCGGCCTCAACTCGCGCGGGCTCAGGCTTTGCAGCCGGCGGCCGTCGAAGGTGATCTCCCCGCCGCAGCCCAGGAGGCGGATCAGCGCCATGCCGAGCGTGGACTTGCCTGATCCGCTCTCCCCCACGACGCCCAGGGTCTGGCCGGCCCGGATGGTCAGATCAATGCCGTCGACCGCGCGCACATGGTCGACCGTCCGGCGCAGCACGCCGCGACGCACCGGGAAATGCACCTTGATCTGCTCGCCCGACATGACCGAGTTCGCGGCGGTGTCGGCGGGCGGGGGACTGCCCTTCGGCTCGGCTTCGAGGAGCGCTTTGGTGTACGGGTGCTGCGGCTGCTCGAACAGCGCCCGGCAGTCCGAGCGCTCGACGATCTCCCCCTGGTTCATCACGCAGACCCGGTCGGCCATCTTGCGCACGACACCGAGGTCATGGGTGATCAGGAGGAGCGCCATGTGGAACCGGTCCTGGAGCGACTTCAGGAGGTCCAGGATCTGCGCCTGGATGGTGACGTCGAGGGCGGTGGTCGGCTCGTCGGCGATCAGGAGCTGCGGTTCATTGGCGAGCGCCATGGCGATCATCACACGCTGGCGCTGGCCGCCCGACAGTTCGTGCGGATAGGCGTTGAGCCGCTTGGTCAGGTGCGAGAGGCCGACCAGTTCCAGGAGTTCGATGACCCGCGCCCGGGCCTGGAACCGCGACATCCGGCGATGGATCAAGAGGGTTTCGGAGATCTGCTTCTCGATCGTGTGGAGCGGATTGAGCGAGGTCATCGGCTCCTGGAAGATCATCGAGATCGCCCCGCCGCGCATGTCGAGCAGAGTGGGTTCGGCCGCCCCCATCATCTCTACGCCGGCGAACCGGATGCTGCCGGTCGGGTGAGAGGCGGTCGGATAGGGCAGAAGCTGCAGGATCGACATCGCGGTGACCGACTTTCCGGACCCGCTCTCGCCGACCAGGGCCAGCGTCTCGCCCTTCGCGATGTCGAAGCTGACCCCGCGCACCGCGTTGAGCGTCGTCCCGGGCAACCGGAAATCAACGCCGAGATCCCACACCGACAGGAGCGGTGCGCCGACCGCGATGTCCTTGCCGCCGATACCCATCAGCCGGCCACCTTGGACACGGCATCGTTGCCGACCTCGCCCTGGTCGACAGGGGCCGGGCCATCGAGCGGCGGACCGGCGGCGGATTGGGCGGCCATCGCAGCCGGGCCGCGGTCGTCGGCAGTGGGGAGGATCAGCTTGCGCGGATCGAACGCGTCACGCACCGCTTCGCCGACGAAAGTCAGCAGCGTCAGGATCAGCGATATCGCGACGAAGCCGGTGAGCGCCAGCCACGGCGCCTGAAGGTTGTTCTTGCCCTGCTTCAAGAGCTCCCCCAGCGAGGGAGAACCGGCAGGCAGGCCGAAGCCGAGGAAGTCGAGCGCGGTCAATGCGGTGATCGCCCCGGTCAGGATGAACGGCATCAGCGTGATCGTGGCGACCATGGCGTTGGGCAGCACATGCTTGACGATGATCACGGCATCGGAGGCGCCGAGCGCCCGGGCCGCGCGGACATAGTCGAAGTTCCGGGCGCGCAGGAATTCCGCGCGCACGACGCCGACCAGGGACGTCCAGCGCATCAGGAGCAGGATGATGAGGAGGCTCCAAAACGACGGCTCGATCACCGAGGCGAGGATGATCAGGAGATAGAGCTGGGGCAGACCCTGCCAGATCTCGATCACGCGCTGCATGAAGAGGTCGGTCAGGCCGCCGAAATAGCCCTGGACCGCGCCCGCCAGAATGCCGATGACCGAACTGATCACCGTCAGGACCAGGCCGAACAGGATGGAGATGCGGATGCCGTAGATCAGCCGGGCCATGACATCGCGGCCCTGGTCGTCGGTGCCCAGCCAGTTGTCCCAGGTCGGCGGCGAGGGTGCGGGGGTCGGCAGGTCGAAGTTGATGGTGCGGTAGTTGAACGGGATCGGCGGCCAGATCATGGTGCCGTCGCCCTCCACCAGGATCAGGTCCTGGACGAAGGGATCGCGGTAGTCGGCCTCTGTCGCGAATTCTCCGCCGAACGCGGTTTCCGGATAGGTGGCGATCACCGGCCAGTAGGTCTCCCCCTGGTGGATGACCAGGATCGGCCGGTCGTTGGCGACGACCTCCGCGAACAGGGTGACGAAGAACAGCACCAGGAACAGCCACAGCGACCAGAAGCCCCGTCGGTTGGCGCGGAAGTTGCCGAGCCGGCGGGCCGTCATCGGCGTGAGCTTGATGCCCAGGAGGCGGTGGTCGGCGGATTTCATCGGGGTCGGGCGTTCCGGCTCGTTTGGGCGGATCAGGTGCGCCGGGCTTCGAAATCGATCCGCGGATCGACCAGGACATAGGTCAGATCGCTGATCAGGTTCATCGCGAGGCCGAGCAGGGAGAACACGTAGACGGTGGCGAAGATCACCGCGTAGTCGCGGTTGATGGCGGCCTCGAAACCGAGGAGGCCGAGCCCGTCGAGGGAGAAGATCACCTCGATCAGGAGGGAGCCTGTGAACAGGATCTCGATGAAGGCACCCGGGAAGCCGGCAATCACGATCAGCATCGCATTGCGGAAGACATGCCCGTAGAGCACGCGCTGTTCGGTCAGGCCCTTGGCGCGCGCGGTGATGACGTATTGCTTGTTGATCTCGTCCAGGAACGAGTTCTTGGTCAGGAAGGTGAGCGTGGCGAAACCCCCGATCACCAGGGAGAAGACCGGCAGCGCGATATGCCAGAGGTAGTCGAGCGCGCGCATGCCGAGGCTGAGTTCGTCCCAGTCCGGAGAGCCCAGGCCGCGCATTGGGAAGATGTCGAGGAACCGGCCACCCGCCAGGAAGACGATCAGGAAGATCGCCATCATCCAGCCGGGCACGGCATAGCCGAGCACCAGGGCGGTGGAGGACATCCCGTCGAAGCGGGAGCCGTCATGGACCGCCTTCATCACCCCGAGCGGGATCGAGATCAGATAGATGAACAGGGTCGACCACAGCCCGAGCGTGATCGAAACTGGCAGCTTCTCCGCGACAAGGCTGACCACCGGCACGTCCCGGAAATAGCTGTCGCCGAAGTCGAAGGTCAGGTAGTTGGCGACCATGGTGCCGAAGCGCTCGTACCATGGGCCGCTCAGGCTCCACTGCTCTTCCAGCTTCTCGATCAGTTCCGGCGGCAGTCCCTCCCGGCCGCGATAGCCCGACGCCTCCGCCACGTCCTGGTCGGCGCCGAGGCGGCCGGCGACCTCGTCCGCCTCCGACTCCATGCGGATCAGCAAGGACTCGATCGGGCCACCAGGGGCGGCCTGAACGATCAGGAAGTTGAGCAGCATGATCCCGATCAGGGTCGGGAAGATCAGCAGCACGCGGCGGACGATATACGCCAGCATTGGTCAGGCAGCGCCCCTCGAACCGTTTCCTCACCCGCCGCGGCGGGATGGCGCGACATTTCTTGCGATGCCGGTCCACCCCCCGAGGTACCCACCCCGAGGTACCCACCCCGAGGTACCCACCCCGAGGTACCCACCCCGAGGTTCGTCCGCACCCCCGGGAAGGTTAGCGTCGCACCGCGTCAGCCTTCGCCGGATCGACCCACCAGGTCGACGGGAAGCCCGTCGAATAGCGGGGCAGGCGTTCCGGCCGGTCGAACATATCCCAATACGCGACCCACGTCTCTTCATTGTACCAGTGCGGCACATAGTAGAGGCCGAAGCTGAGCACGCGGTCGAGCGCCCGGGTGCGGACCTTGAGCGCGTCGAGGGTCTCGGCGTCGATCACCTGCTCGATCAGGGCATCGACAACCGGGTCCTCAATGCCGGCCCAGTTGCCCGAACCTTCCTCGTCAGCGACGGCGGACCCGTAGTAGGACCGCAGTTCCGGACCCGGCGGCGGGAAGAAGTTCGACTTCACCACCACCATGTCGTATTCGCGGCGCTTGGTGCGCAGATCATACTGGGCGCTGTCGACCTGTCGGATGTCGGCATCGATGCCGATCTGGCGCAGGTTCTCGACGAACGGCAGCGTCACCCGGTCCATCGCCCCGCCCGCCTGCATCAGGATCTCGACCGACAGCTGTTCGCCGGTCTCCCGGCTGCGAAGCTCGCCGTCGACGACCTCGTACCCGGCCTCGGTCAACAGGCCGAGGGCACGGCGCCGCTGCGCGCGCATCCGGCCCGACCCGTCGGTCACCGGCGGTTCGTAGCGCCCCTGGAACACCGCTTCCGGCAACTGGTCGCGGAACGGCTCCAGAAGCGCCAGTTCCTCCCCTTCCGGCGGGCCCTCATGACCGTAGCCGTCACCGATGAAGTAGTTCCGCGCACGGGTGTACTGGCCGTAGAGTATGGTGCGCTGGACCGCCTCGAAATCGTACATCTCGATCAGGGCTTCCCTGACCCGGCGATCCTGGAACTTCGCCCGGCGCATGTTGAAGATGAAGCCCTGGGTGCCTTCCGGCCGGTTCGACGGCAGCGTTTCCCTCACCACGCGCCCCTCGCGGACCGCGTCGAAGTCGTAGCCGTCGACCCAGCGCTGGGAGCGGTTTTCCTGCCAGAAGTCGATCTTGCCGCCGACGAACGCCTCGAACATGACGCCGCTGTCCTGGTAGTAGTCCACCCGGATCTCGTCGAAGTTGTTGAGGCCTCGTCGGGTCGGCAGGTCGGCCGCCCAATAATCCTCGACCCGGGTGTAGGTGATCGACCGGCCGGGATCGATGGCGCTGATCCGATAGGCCCCGGTGCCGGGCGGCGTCTCGAGCGTCGTGCGCGAGATGTCGCGGCCGTCGCTGCCGTCCCACCAGTGCTTCGGCATCGGCCCCAGGACCTGAGCGACGGTCACCAGCGGCTTCATGCGATCACGCGTGTTCATGTGGAGGGTGAAGCGGTGCGGCCCCTCGACCTCCAGCCGGTCAATCGGTTCCAGGAAGGAACGCAGGAAGGGCCGGCCGTGCTCACGGATCGAGTCCAGCGCGAACGCGAAGTCCTCGGCCTCGACCGGGTGGCCGTCGTGGAAACGCGCCTCGGGCCTGAGGTTGAAGGTGATCGACGAGCGGTCCGCCGGCACCTCCACACTCTCCGCCAGGCCCCCGTAGACCGAGAGGAGGTCGTCGCTCGACGGCTCCATCAGCCCGTCGGAGGTGAAACCGATGGTGCGCGGCCAGGTACCGAGGAGGATCACGGTGTTCAGGCTGTCGAACGAACCCAGCGCGCCGAGCACGATCTCCCCACCCTTGGGCGCATCCGGATTTGCGTAGGGCCAGTGCTCGATCGGCTCGGCGTAGAGCGGCTCGCCGAATTCGGCGATCGCCCAGCCGTCGATCGGGCCCTCCGCCGCGACCGCCGGATCGACGGTGAAAAAGGCGACGACGGCGGCGGCGAGTGCAGAGACATGCAGTTTCGGCATGGGTCCTCTACCGGCAACGGTATCCCAGTCAGCGCACCATAATCGGGCGATCATGGCAACACGGAGACCTTGGATCCAAGGCGCCGCGCGAGGTTGCCAGGAACGGCCGATACGGTTGCGAAACCACCGCATCGCTCTTGACGATCAAGATTGTATGCGGGAGGAATGAACGCCTAAGGGTTGGGCTGGCGTGGCGTTAAACAAGTGATTTTCAGTATGCTTTTCTCAAGGCGAAGAAGGCCGACCCAGATGGCGGCGTGCGTTCGAGGCCGGACATGACGGACGCAACAGAGAAGCCCCCAGGCAGCGACGACAGCCCCCCGGGTGTCCGCGAAATCGGGCCGAAAGAGCCGGACACATCGCCTCTCCCGGTGTTCCGCAATGTCCGGGTGTCAGGGCGCCGCACCAGCCTGCGCATGGAGGCCGTCGTGTGGAACGCCCTCTACGACATCTGCACCCGCGAAGACCGCACCCTCGGCGAGATATGCGCGCTGATCGATCAGCGCCGGGGCCGGGCGAGCCTGACTGCCGCGATCCGGGTCTTCGTCATCGCCTACTATTATCGGCTCGCCCGCCAGTCCTGGGCACGGGCCCAGGCGCACGACCTCGGGGCGGCGCAAGCCCAGCAAGCCTCGCCGGACGGCAACGCCGGCCTGGCTGACGCCGGCATGCCGTTCGAACGCAGCCTGGTCGACCAGGCCCTGTCGGGCTTTCCGGAACCGGATGACGGCGACGACGGGACCCCGGTCGGCTGACCGGTCACGACCAGGCGAGCCTGGTCAACGCATAGTCGGGGCGATGGCCCGCGGCCGTGACCACCTGGGCCAGTCGATCCGGCGACGGCGCCGTTCCCCAGGCCGCCCCCAACTCCTCGCGATGGATGCCGCCGGTGACCAGCGCGCTGCCGAGGCCGGCGGCCCGAGCCCCCGCGATATCGGTGCGCAGGCTGTCACCGACCGCCAGAACCCGTGACGTGTCGCCGATGCCGAGCCGGTCGAGGCAGGTGCGGTAGACCGGGGCATAGGGCTTGCCGTGATAGCGGACGTCCCCGCCCAGTTCCTCGTAGCGGGCCGCGAGGGTGCCGGCACAAATGGCGATGGCATCGCCATAGGTGACGATCAGGTCCGGATTGGCACAGACCATCGGCAGCGCGCGTTCCGCCGCCGCCCGCAGCACCGGCTCATAAATCTCCAGGGTCTCGTCGAACGCGTCGATGCCGGTGTTGACGACGAAGTCCGCGTCCGCGACATCGGCGACGCGGGTCACCGGCAGGTCGTCGAACAGACTGTCGTCGCGTGGCGGGCCCAGATGGTAGCAGCGTTGGCCGAGGGCCGCGTGCCAGTCGTCGATCGGCTGGCGGATCGCCCAGTGGCTGGCCTCTCCCGAGGTCATCAGGAGGTCGTAGCTGTCGGGTGCGATGCCCATGCCGGCGAGCTTGGCGGCGACGTCGTCGGCCCGGCGCGGGGCGTTGGACAACAGGCAGATGCCCTTGCCCGCGGACCGGAGCGCGCCCAGACAGTCGACGACACCCGGATAGGGGCGAATCCCGTCATGGACGACCCCCCAGAGATCGAGGATGACGGCATCGTAGCGGTCGATCACGCTGTTGAGGCCGTCGATCTGGCTGACGGCAGCCGGGGACAGGTCTTGCATCAATGAACACCGAGAGGGGGAGGACAGGCGGTCATCCCTGGCATATGGAATGCTTTCCGCCGCTATCGCATGGAGACTGCGCGGATCGCGTGACCGCAGCAACAGATGGGGGGTACCAGCGTGGCCGATCAAGGGAAAGGCGATATCGACTGGGGCGCGTTCGCGGATGCCGCGACGCAGGCGGTCGGTATCCCGATGACCGCCGACCAGCGTCCGGGCGTGATCGCCAATCTGGAACGCCATGCGGCATTTGCCGCTTTTGTGGGCGAATTTGACCTGCCGCCCGACCTCGAGGCGGCTCCGATCTACGATGCCGGGGCGGAGATGGACCAATGAGCGATCCCTTGCCCAGGACCGATCCCCTGAGTGCCGACGCCGGAGCCCTCGACATCGCGCGCGCGATCGCCGACGGCGCGGTGAGCGCGGTCGAGGTCATGGACGCCGCGCTCACCCGCGTCGACCGGCACGACACCGCCCTCAACGCCGTGACCGACCTGACCGAAGCGCGTGCCAAGGCCGCGGCCCGGGCGGTCGATGCCATGAAGGCCTCCGGGGAAGCCCTGCCGCCGCTCGCCGGCGTGCCCTATGCGGTCAAGAACCTCTACGACGTCGCCGGGCTCACCACCCTGGCCGGGTCCAAGATCGAGCGCGACAAGCCCAAGGCGACGCGGGATGCCGCCCTGGTCGAAAAGCTGGACGACGCCGGGGGCGTGCTCATCGGGGCGCTCAACATGGACGAGTACGCCTATGGCTTCACGACCGAGAACAGCCATTACGGGCCGGCGCGCAACCCGCATGACACGACCCGCATCGCCGGCGGCTCCTCCGGCGGTTCCTCGGCCGCGGTCGCCGGCGGGCTGGTGCCGGTCACGCTGGGCACCGACACCAACGGCTCGATCCGGGTCCCGGCCTCGGTCACCGGCCTCTACGGGCTGAAGCCGACCTATGGCCGGCTGTCGCGCCGCGGCGCCTTCCTGTTCGTCGCCAGCTTCGACCATGTCGGGCCGTTCGCGCGCGCGGTCGGCGACCTCGCCGCCGTCTACGATGCTCTCCAGGGGCCGGATCCGGAGGATCCGCACCAGCAGAAGCGCCCGGTCGAGCCGGTGTCCGACGCGCTCGACAGCGGCATCGAGGATCTGACCATCGCCAAGGCCACCGGCTTCTTCGCCCAGGGCGGCAATCCGGAAGCCTACGGCGCGGTCGCCAGCGCGGTCTCCGCCCTCGGTGTCGAACGCACGGTCGAGCTGCCGGAGGCGGCGCGCGCGCGGGCCGCGGCGTTCCTGATCAGCTGCTGCGAGGGCGGGAACCTGCATTTCCCGAACCTCCTGACCCGCGCCGACGACTTTGACCCGGCCGTGCGCGACCGCCTGATCGCCGGCGCCATCACCCCGGTCACCTGGTATGCCCAGGCCCAGCGCTTCCGGCGCTGGTACCGCAAGCAGGTCGCCGCGGTGTTCCACGAGGCCGATGTCATCATCACCCCGGCGACCCCGTGCCCGGCGACGCCGATCGGCCAACCGACCGCGATGATCGGCGGCACCGAACAGGTCGTCCGCCCCAATCTCGGCATCTATACCCAGCCGATTTCGTTCATCGGCCTGCCGGTGATCGTCGCCCCGATCGTCCAGCGGGAAGGCGCGCTGCCGATCGGCGTTCAGCTGATCGCCGCCCCCTGGAACGAGCAGGCCCTGTTCCGGGTCGCCCGCCGGCTGGAGGAACTGGGCGTCGCCGCGGCCCCGGTCGCCAAGGCATTCCGCTGAGTGAGGAGAGCACCCGCATGACCCATGAGTTGAACATCCCGGACGTCTGGGCGGAGGTGAACGCCGCCCATGACCGCTACGAGCAGGCCCTTGTCACCAACGACATCGCGACCCTGAACGAGCTGTTCTGGAACCGGCCCGAGACGCTGCGCTTCGGCGTTGCGGAATGCCTGTTCGGCCATGAGGAGATCGCCGGCTATCGGGCCGGCCGGCCGCCGACGCCGCTGGCACGCGACATCATCAAGTCGGTGATCACGACCTACGGGCGCGACTACGGCACCGCCAACATCACCTATCGCCGGCATGCCATGCCCGAACGCCTCGGCCGGCAGTCGCAGACCTGGCTCCGAACCGACGAGGGCTGGCGCATCGTCGCCGCCCATGTCTCGTTCATGGACGATCCGGACTATGACAAGGCCACGCTGCCGAAATCGGCGGGTTAACCACTGATCAACCGCTGGCGGGCGGCGAGCCGGGACACGGTCGAGCCCTGGACCACCACCGAGAACACCACGATCATGTAGGTCACGGTCAGCAACAGGTCCTTGATCACCGACGTCCCCGGATCGCCCGGCAGCGACAGCACCAACGCCACCGAGATGCCGCCGCGCAGGCCGCCCCAGACCAGGATGCGGAACGTGCCTTCGGTGAACGGTGAAACGCCGGAGAGGCCGAACACCGGCAGCGCCACGGTCGCCGCCCGGGCCGCCAGCACCACGGCGATCATCGCCCAGCCGATGGCGAGATAGGCGAATTCGACGGGCAGGACGACGATCTCGATCCCGATCAGGAGGAAGAGGACGGAATTCAGCATCTCGTCGACCAGGGACCAGAACCGGGTCAGGTGCTCGTGGGTCCGGTCGCTCATCGCGTAGCGGGTGCCGACATTGCCGATGAACAGGCCGGCGACCGCCATCGCCACCGGCCCCGACAGGCCGAGGAGGCCGGCCAGCGCGTAACCGCCCATGACCAGTGCCAGGGTGATCAGGACCTCCAGATTGTGTTCGTCGATCGTGCGCATGGCGCGATAGGCGACATAGCCGGCGAGCGCGCCGACCGCCGCACCGCCGACCGCCTCGATCAGGAACAACTCGACCGCCCAGACCAGGCCGAACTCGTGCGTGCCGGTCGCGACCGCCAGGAACAGGGTGAAGACGACGACCCCGATACCGTCGTTGAACAGGCTCTCGCCGGCGACCTTCGCCTCGATCGACGGCGGCACGTCGGCGGTCTTCAGGATGCCGATGACGGCGACCGGGTCGGTCGGGCTGATCAGCGCGCCGAAGACGAAACACCAGATCAGCGGCACGTCGAGCCGGAAGGCGAGGGTCAGCCACCACAAGCCCAGCCCGACGATGACGGTCGAGGCGATGACGCCGAGCGTGGCCATGGCGGCGATCGACCAGCGCTGTTCGAACAGGTCGTCGAAGTCGATATGCAGCGCCCCGGCGAACAAGAGGAATGCCAGCATTCCGTCCATCAGGGTCGCGTGGAAGTCGATCGAGCGTACGAAGCCGCGCGTGGCGTGGCCGATGCCGAGGCCGGGGACGATGCCGTCGACCACGATCACCGCGAGGGAGGCGAGGGCCCCCATGATGGTCAGCCCGATCGTGTGCGGCAGCTTCAGGTAGCGATAGTTCAGGTAGCCGAGGGTCGCCGCGACCACGACCAGAAGGGCGGCGGCGTCGAAGGCGCTGACGGCGGCGTCGACCGGGGGAGCGTGGGCCATGGGCGGGTGCCTCGACTTCGATGGTATCGGTCGAACAGGACCCTCGCCTGCCGACCGGCCGGTCGGTAAGCTCGGCCCCGTCCAGGAGCATGGGCCGGGGCCACGGCAGCTGACGGCCATCAGGTCCGACCCCCAGGGCCCAACAACGATCGGGAGGAGAAACGCCATGACCCAAGAGTTCAAGGAAATCGTTTACGACGAACCGGCCCCGGGCGTCGCCCGCATCACCATGAACCGGCCCGAACAGCGCAACGCGCAGGGGCTGACCATGACCTACGAGCTGAACGCGGCGTTCGACCGGGCGGCCCATGACGACGCGGTGAAGGTGATCATCCTGGCCGGCGTCGAACCGCACTTCTCCTCCGGCCACGATCTCGGCGGCGACCGCAGCGTCAGCCTCAAGGACTTTGAGACGATCGGCACCTGGGGCGGGTTCGAGGCCGGCGGCACCGAAGGCCGCTTCGGCCGGGAGAAGGAAGTCTACCTGGAGGTGACCGAACGCTGGCGCAACCTGCCGAAGCCGACCATCGCCCAGGTCCAGGGCAAGTGCATCGCCGGCGGGCTGATGCTCGCCTGGTGCTGCGATCTGATCGTCGCGTCCGACGATGCCCAGTTCCAGGACCCGACGCCCAATTTCGGGGTGTGCGGCGTCGAGTTCTTCATGCACCCGTGGGAGATCGGCACCCGCAAGGCCAAGGAATGGCTGTTCACCACCGACTGGCTGACAGCAAGCCAGGCCCGGGAACTGGGCATGGTGAACCAGGTGATCCCGCGCGCGGAGCTGGCCGACAAGACGCTGGAACTCGCCACCCGCATCGCCGAGAAGCCGATGTTCGCGCTCAAGACCGTCAAGGAGGCGATCAACCACATCGAGGACCTGCAGGGCCGCCGCCATGGCATGCAGCACGTCTTCGGGCTGCACCACCTGTGCCATGCCCACAACCAGATGGTCTACGGCATCCCGATGGACCCCCACGGGCTGCCGAAGGCCGCCCGCGACGCCTATCTGTCGAAGGTGAAACCGGCGTCGGACGCCGCGGAATAACCTCGGATCGCACCGGATCTATGCTTTCGCCGACGGGCTCCGGGCGCTATTGTCCGGCCCGTCGCGATCAGCCGGCCCATGGGGACGATCGGCGCCGGCCATTCAGACGCCCACATCTAATAGCGGGATCATCGACGCTAAAATCGGGGGAGATCACGGGCCATGGGTTTCCTGTTCGGACTGTTCAGCTCCATCCTCTTGATCCTCCTCGGCGTCGTCGCGGCGTCCGCCCAGATCATCAAGAGCCGCCCGGATGCGGCCGAGTACATCAACAAGATCATGCCGTATCAGGCGATCATCGGGGCGATCGCGGTCGGCCTCGGACTGCTTGGCCTGCTCAGCATGCTGGTCAACATCCTCGCCCTTCTGTTCTCACCGATCGCGCTCATCATCGGCCTTGCCGTCAACGGGCTGGTCATCGGCCTCGGCTTCCTGATGGGCTACCCCTTGATCAACGAACACGTCCTGTCGAAGAGTGCCGAGGCCAAGGCGCGCGCGGATGAGGTCAAGGCCAAGATCATCGGCTATCAGGTCCCGGCCGGTTACGCCGCCATCGGGCTCGGTGTCATAAGCCTCATCTTCACGATCCTCTGACACCGCCCGTTCCGGGTTGCGCGAAGCCGGGCGCTGATGCCCGCGGCACAGGCCGTTGACGAAGGTCTGGCACCATGGTCGTCGGAATTCTGCTCTTGCTGCTCGGCGTGTTCGCCGCGTCTTCGGAGATCATCCGGCATCGCCCGGACGCCGAACCGATCATCAAGTTCCTGACCCCGATCGAGGACACCGTCGGCGCCGCCGCCGCGGCCGGCGGCGGCGTTTTCCTGGTGGTCTGGCTCTTGCGCTTCGGCCTGATCCTGGAAGACCCGATCAGCTACATCATCAACCTTGCGGTCGCCGGCCTGATGGTCGGGCTCGGCGTCATCGTCGGGTTCGACCTGCTGCGCGAGCATGTCTTCTCCCGCAATGTCGACGTCATGCACAAGGCGGACGAGACCAAGACCAAGGTCGAGCACATGAAGGTGCCCGGCGGCTACGCGGCGATCGCCCTCGGCGCGCTCTCGATCGCCGCGTCGATCCTGATCTAGCGCTTGTTCAAGGGTTTTTGACCCAGATCGCGGTTCGGAACGCGCGCGAACCAATTGAGTCTGAGCGTTTTTCCGAACCGCCGGGCCGATATCGTCCGGCTGGAAAACGCTCTAGGCGACGTCAGTCCTCGCCGCCCGGGAAGCTGACGGTCGACACCTGCCCGGCCGCGGGCAGATCGCGCCCGCCACGATAAGCGCCGAGCGCGTCCGTGAGCAGGTCGAGCGGATCCGGGACCACCGGCACCGGCACCTCGAACACCGTCTGGTCGGAGATCAGGAAGGTGCGCCCGACGATCAGCGTGTCGGCGATGCGCAGCGCCAGTTCCAGCGCCTCCCGCGTGATCAGCCGTTCATCCTCGGCGGGCATCCCGGCAAGACGCGCGCGCCGCACCAGAACGTCGAGGCGGCACCGGTCGAGCGGGTCGGCGACCATCGCCCGGTCGGTCCCGTGCATCACCTGGGCGTACGTGTCGTACTGCTCATCGGCGGCCGCGAACAGCCGGCGCGCCCCGCCCGCCGAGCC
>CAYNIS010000052.1:0-13234 GCA_964397055.1 uncultured Rhodospirillaceae bacterium
GGCCGTGACCAGTCCGGCAGCCGCTCCAGAAGGTCGGCCATCACCCCCGGGGCCGGGCGGCCGGGCATGCGGGCCAGGGTCACCAGGGTACGGCGTTGGCGGTCGACCCGGCTGGCATCGAGGGTTAGGACCGTCGGCAGGCGCCGCAGCAGATGGCCGTGGATAAAGCGCGGCGGTTCGGCCAGCGCCATCTCCACCGCCGTCACCTCCGCCATCTTTTCCGTATCCCAGGCGGCATAGGCCCGGGCGGCCCGCGTTTCGCCGACGACCCGGTCGACGATCAGCCGCCGGGTCGGCGACAGGGCAATCGCCTGCCCCTTCAGGAGCGCGGGCGCCAGCTCCTTTGCCGGCGCCACCTTGGGCGGTTCAGCGGGTTTGGGGGGGGGCGGATCGTCCATGGCGGGACCCTGCCTCAAACCGCGCGAAGGACCGGTTAACCGCAGGCTGGGGGAGAGATGGCGGCGGCTCTTCCGGGGGTGGGGGATTTGGAAGAGCCGCCGCCGTTCTCATCGACCCGACGGGGGAGGCGTCGACGGGTCGGCACCAACACCGGACACTCCGATCGGCTGCCTGAGGGGGGCGGTGCAGCCGGCCGGGGCTCGTCTGCCCGGCGTCTGGCGGCGGTCGGGGCCATGTTGAGGGGCGGGGCACCCGATCGCCGTCGCATGAGTCAAATTTGGCGCGGATCGCGGCCGAGCTGAAATAGAGCGGTTGTCTGATAACCATGGTTAACGCGTATTGGACCACACTCGCGTCCGACATGGGGTCAGCGCCGATGGACAGCGGCCCCGGAACCGCGCAAGGATCCGGCCAAATCACGAAACCGGGGAGGATCCTGCCATGACCGTTGCCGAAGAGCCTGCGGCCCAGCTCTCGATCGTTGCGACACCACCGCCGGAGGACACCGGGGCGACGTTCGAGGATCTGTCCGATGCCATCGCCCGCCACGCCCGGGAGCGGCCGGACGATCGGGCCGTCGTCCTCGACGGGCAGGCACTCACCTGGTGGCAGTTCGACCAGCGCCTGAACCGGATCGCCCATGCGCTGATCGGCCTCGGCATCCGCCCGAACGACAAGGTCGCGATGCTGGCGACCACCTCCCTCAATTACTTCTGTGCGCTGTGGGGCACGCTGCGCGCCGGCGCCTGTGCGGTGCCGTTGTCGACGATGGCGGCTGCCGCCTCCCTCGAACTCATGGTCAAGGACAGCGAATCCCGCGTCCTGATGCTGTCGGAGAGCCAGTGGGATCTGGCCGGACCGTTTGCCGAGGGGCTGACCGGCATCGTGCCCGGCGGTTTCATCGGCCTCGACTTCGCCCGCCCAGGCTGGACGGCGTTCGACGACCTGATCGCCGACCGGCCGGCGACCTCTCCGGGGGTGCCGATCGACCCGGCCGGCCATTTCAACATCATCTACTCCTCGGGCACGACCGGGACACCCAAGGGCATCCTCCATTCGCGCGAGCTGCGCTGGAAGACCGTGCAAAGTGCCATACTGCGTGGCTTCGACGCCACGGCGCGCACGCTCTTGTCGACGCCGCTCTATTCCAACACCACCATGGCCGCGATGCTGCCGACGCTGTTCCACGGCGGCACCTGTGTGTTGCAGGCGAAGTTCGACGCCGCCCAGTGGCTGAAGCTGGCGGAGGGCGAACGCATCACCCACACCATGCTGGTGCCCGTGCAGTACCAGCGCCTGCTCAGCCATCCGGACTTCGACAGGGCCGACCTCTCCTCCATGCGGCTGAAGCTGTCGACCTCCGCCCCGCTGCGCGCGCCCGTCAAGCGCGACGCGGTCGCCCGCTTCCCGGGTGCCCTCCTCGAGATCTATGGCCTGACCGAGGGCGGGGCGGCCTGCGTCCTGCCGGCCAACGACTTCCCCGACAAGCTGCACACGGTCGGCCGCCCTGCACCTGGCTGCGAAATCCGGCTGATCGACGAGGCCGGCCAGGTCGTGCCCTGGGGCGGGATCGGGGAGATCGCGGGACGCGGCCCGGCGATGATGCAGGGCTATTACAACAACGACACCAAGACCCGGGAGTTCATCTGGGAAGCCCCGGACGGATCGGTTTTCTTCCGCCAGGGCGACATGGGCCGGTTCGACGACGACGGCTTCCTGGTCCTCCTCGACCGGAAGAAGGACATGATCATCTCCGGCGGGTTCAACATCTATGCGACCGATCTGGAGGTCGAGTTGATGCAGCACCCGGACGTGGTCGACGCCGCGGTCATCGGCATCCCGTCGGATGACTGGGGGGAGACGCCCCTCGGGCTGGTCGTCCGCCGTGACGGTGCCACGGCCAGTGCCGACGATCTCAAGGCCTTCGTCAACGGCCGGGTCGGCAAGCTGCAGCGCCTCTCCGGGGTCGAGTTCCGGGACGAACTGCCCCGGTCGTCGATCGGCAAGATCCTGAAACGAGAGCTGCGCGACCCCTATTGGCAGGGCGAGCAGAAGATCTGATCCAGACTTCCGGGAGCGCTGCGTGGACGCCAGCAGGAACATCCAGATCGTCGACCAGGGCGGGATCAAGGCCGGGGCGGCGTTGTCCGCAGTTTGGGGGGAGCTTTCGAGCGGGCGGATCGGCGACGGTCGCGAGCCGGCGGCGGCGGACGACGCGGCCCTGCCGCTGCTGCCGGCCGACGCCACCCCGCGCGACCGCAACGGCCAGTACGCCTATGTCGCAACCCGCGACGGGCAGGCGCTGCGTTTCCCCTTGCACCGCGTGCGGAGGGACCGGGTCTGGTACGTGCGTCGCGAACGGCAGGTCGATCGCCAGCGTTGGCCGCCAAGCCGGATGTGGGAGGACGACCGGGTCCTGGTCGTCGGCGTTCACCGCTTCGGGGCGCCGGACATCCGGATCGTCTTCATCCGCAGTTACGATACCAATCGGTATAGTGAGATTGCCGGCCGGCAGCGCCTGCTCGCCTATCTGCACCCGACGCTGAACACGGCCGTGATCGCTCTGTGGTGCGGTGCCCTCGTCCTGATCCCGCTCAGTCTCGGCCTCTATGACCGCCCCGACCCGCGGATGTGGCTGCATGGTGTGGCCTGGGTTCTGGCACTCGCGGCCCCTTTGGCGGTTGCGTCGGTGATCTGCGGCCGGCTCTATGGCCGCGCGCGCGAGACGTTTCACGAATTGGGCGGGTTCGAGGAGCACTGATCCGATGTCGACGCTCAGCCCCGGTCGCGACATCCGCGTGATCGACGCCGGCGAGAAGCCCGGGGATTCGATCCTGTTCACCGCACGCGGGACGCTTTCCAGCGGCGTCCTCCCGCCTGGCCCGGACCCGAAGGCGGGCGGCGACGGCCTGCCCCTGCTGGCGGCGGACAAGACGGTGCGCCGCAATATCTGGCGGCGCGCCTACATCGTCACCGACGACGGCCGCGCCGTGCCGATCTCCGCCGCCAAACGCGGCAAGGGGCCGCCCTGGTACCTGCCACGCGACCGGCAACCTGCCGCCGCACCCGACCGGCGCTGGCCGAGGTGGCAGATGTGGGAGGGCGACCGGGTGCAGGCGGTCGGCTACTTCCGTCCCGGCCGGGCCGACGCCCTGGTCGTGAAGATCAGAAGCGAGGAGACCGGCGAAACCGGGGCGCAAGGGGATTCCTTCCTTCTCCTTCTGCATTTCCGTCCCGCCCTGTTCTGGCTTTGCCTCGCCCTCTGGGTGGCGGCGCTGATCGCCTGGACCGGCGGCATCGGCGACCGGCCCGCGGATTTCGACTTCCTTCTCTACGCCCTGTGGCTGGTGCCGATGCTGGCGGCGTTCTTCCTGGTCCCGCGCCTTCTGGTCGGCGACCGGTATGACCGCGCCGAGGATGCGTTCCGCGACCTGACCGGCGAAGGCTGACGTGGCCCCGTTCTTCACCAGCGACGATCGCTGGCCCCTCCTCTTCGGGCATATGCACAGCCGCCGCGACAACAGCCGCTTCCCGACCGGCCGGTCGATCGATGTCGGCGTCGACTACTGGGACTACCGCCCGGCCACCTGGGCGGAACTCAAGGCGGAAATGGCGCGGTTGGCCGACGCTCCCGCCACCAGTCGCGGATGTTGACCATCCCGCTCCCCCGGAAATCGGGCTAGCTTGGCGCTCAATCATGAGAAAGGGAGGGGAAACCGATGACCGAACCGAACCGGGACTTGAAGACACTCGCCGCTTCGGTGGCGGAAAAGCTGGTGGCGCGGGGGGAAACCGTCGCCGTTTCCGAATCCTCGGCAGGGGGCCTGATCTCAGCCGCATTGCTGGCGATTCCCGGGGCGTCGAAATACTACGCCGGCGGTGGCGTGATCTACACGCGCCCTGCGCACAAGGCGCTGTTCAACATGACGCGCGACCAGCTCTCCGGCATCCGCTCCTCCTCCGAGCCCTATGCCGAGATCAACGCCGCGGCGGTGCGGGAGAAGATTCCCGCGACCTGGGGCCTGGCGGAGACCGGGGCGGCCGGCCCCAGCGGCAACGGCTACGGCGATCCGGCCGGCCACACCTGCCTTGCCGTTGCCGGCCCGAAGGCGTTGGTCCGGACCCTGCGCACCGGTTCCGACGACCGGGAGGCCAACATGTGGGCGTTCACCGCCGCCGCCCTCACCCTCCTGGAAGAGGCGCTGGACGGGTAGGGATCAGCCGACCCGGGAGAGATCGATGCGGTAGCGGCGGCCATTGTCGACATAGTGGGCGGCGGAACGCTTCAGGCCCTCGATCTCCTCCGGCTTCAGTTCTCGGACCACCTTGCCCGGCGCGCCGAGGATCATGACGCCCGGCGGGAACTCCTTGCCCTCGGTGATCAGGGTGTTGGCCCCGACCAGGCTGTTTTCGCCGATCCTGGCGTTGTTCAGGATGATCGAGCCGATGCCGACCAGGCTGTCATTGCCGATCGTGCAGCCGTGCAGCATCACCATGTGGCCGACGGTAACGCCGCTGCCGATGTTGACCTCGATCCCGGCATCGGTGTGCACGACCGAGCCGTCCTGGATGTTCGATCGGTCGCCGACATTGATCCAGTCATTGTCGCCGCGCAGGGTCGCCCCCCACCAGATCGACGCCCCCCGGCCGAGCCGGACGGATCCGATGACGCTCGCGGTTTCGGCGATGAAGAAGTCGTCGTCCGCGGTTTCGAGCTTCTGTTCGCCCAGTTGGTAGATCATCGGTCTGGTCCCTCGATTACGGCCGCATGCCGGCGGCCGAAAAGCCGGTTTGCCGCAACGGCGCGGCGATGTTGGCGAAGTCGCACAAGAGCGGGCGGGTGTCGCGCGGGTCGATGATCTCCTCGATCAGGAAGCTCTCGGCGGTACGGAACGGCGAGCGCACGCGGTTCAGGCGCTCCTCGATCTCCGCCTTCAGTGCGTCCGGGTCGTCCGCTGCTTCCAGATCCGACTTGTAGGCGGCCTCGAGCCCGCCTTCGATCGGCAGCGAGCCCCAATCGCCGGACGGCCAGGCATAGCGGTAGTGGAAGCGCGTGTGGTTGTGGTGAGCCGCGCCGGCAACCCCGAAGGAGCGCCGGATGACGACGGAGCACCACGGGACAGTCGCCTGATAGACGGCGGCCAGCGCCCGGGCACCATGGCGGATGGTCGCCGCCTTTTCGGACTCGAGCCCGATGACGAAGCCCGGGTTGTCGACCAGATGGACGACCGGCAGGTGGAACGTCTGGGCGAGGTCGGCCATGCGCATCGCCTTTTGGGCGGCATCCGCGGTCCAGCCGCCGCCGTAGTGCATCGGGTCCCCGGCGAGGAGGGCCACGGGCCAGCCGTCGAGGTGGGCGAGGCCGGTAATGGTCGGCCGGCCCCACTGGCGGCCGATTTCGAAGAACGAGCCCTGGTCGACCACCGCGTTGATGATCTTGCGCATGTTGTAGACCTTGCGCCGTTCCCGCGGGACGATCGACAAGAGGCTCTCCTCCCGCCGATTGGGATCGTCGGTCGGCTCGACCCGCGGCGGCAACTCCATCACCGAGGACGGCAGGTAGGACAAGAAGCGCTTCGCCTTCTCGAACGCTTCCGCCTCGTCCTTGGCGTCGTCGTCGACGGCCCCGTTCTTGGTATGGATCCCGGTTCCGCCCAGCTCCTCCTTGGTGCGGACCTCGCCCAACTGGGCCACCACCGGCGGGCCGGCGATGAACATCTGGGCGGTCTCCTTGACCAGAACGGAATAGTGGGACGTGACCATGCGTGCGGCCCCGAGGCCGGCCACCGGGCCGAGGCCGAGGGAAACCACCGGCACCGTCGCCATGTTGTCGACCACCCAGTTCCAGCCCGGGTTGGCCGGGATGTAGGTGCGCCCGTCCATCTCCAGCGACTTGACCGAGCCGCCGCCGCCGGTGCCCTCGATCAGGCGGATAATCGGCAGCTTCAGCTCGTTCGCCATCTGCTCGGCGACCACCTGCTTCTGGCCGATGCGGGCATCCGCCGCCCCGCCGCGCACGGTGAAGTCGTCGCCGGCGAGCACGACCCGGCGGCCGTCGACCTTGGCCCGGCCGAAGACGAAGTTGGCCGGCCGGAATTCGATCATGGTGCCGTCGTCGTCATAGACCGCCTTGCCGGCGACCGCCCCGATCTCGTGAAAGCTGTCCGGGTCGGCGAGCTTGCCGATCCGCTCGCGCACCGTCAGGCGGCCGTTGTCGTGCTGGCGGGCGACCTTCTCGGTCCCGCCCATCTCGAACGCGCGGGCTTCGCGCGCCTTCAGTTCATCGATTTCCGGTTGCCAGGACATGGCGTGTCTTCCTCCCGCTCGCGGTCACGCCTTGCCGGCGCTGCTGTCATGTTTCCCGGGGGTTATAGCGGGGCCCCGGCTGCCCTGTCAGCGCCATGGTGACCATGCTAAGGTCCTGGCGGGGCGGAAACGTCGCCCGGGTCGGCTTTGCGGAAGTGCTGAGATGAGAGCGTTCGCCCTCGTAGGTCTCTTCCTGATCGGGTTCCTCGCGCCTGCCGCGGCGCAGCCCTGGGAGGAGTTGATCCGCGCCGAGCATGGCGACCTGCTCGACCGGCTCGACACCATCATGGAGGGGGTGACCGCCCAGGCCGAATTCGTCACCGACAGCGCCATCACCCGAACCGACGTGGCGGCCTTGCTGGCTGCGGCGGCGGGGCCGATGCCGCGTGGCGACGTGACCGGTGACTGGCGCTGCCGGTCGATCCAGATCGACCTCTCCTTCCCGATCGCCTACCGCTATTTCGACTGCGCGATCCGGGAAACCGCGGAGGGCCTGTTCTTCGAGAAGACCACCGGGTCGCAGCGCCGCTCGGGCCTTCTGTTTCCGGAGGGTGACGGCTTCGTGTTCCTGGGCTCGGCGACCGTCAACGAGGAACCGCAGCAGCACTACAGCACAATCGCGCAGGCCGCCGGCGTCGACAGCTTCGTCAGGGAAGACGACAGCGTCGGCCGGCTGACCCGGATCGGGGAGGACCACCTGCTGCTCGCCTTCCCGATCGCCCGCGACCGGTTCGAGCTCTACGATCTGAGGCGATAGGGGGCGGGCGGTTCAGCGCGCGGCCGCCCAGCGCGTGGCGCGCTGTTCGTCCCAGTCGTCGCGCAGCATCGCCCACAGGATGTGGTCTTCCCACTTGCCGTTGATGCGCAGGTAGCCGCGTGCGTAGCCCTCCTTGGCGAAGCCGACCTTGGCCAGCAGCCCGCCGGAAGCATCGTTGGACGGCAGGCACGCCGCCTCTACCCGGTGCAGGCCGAGGGTCTCGAACGCGAATTCCAGGACCAGCGTGACCGCTTCGCCGGTATAGCCCTTGCGCGCGAAGGGGGCGCCGACCCAATAGCCGACGGTGCCGGTCTGGGCGACACCCCGGCGCACCTGGGTCAGGCCGATGCCGCCGACGATCTTCTCGTTGTCGCGGGCGAACACCAGGAAGTGATAGCCGACATCGTCGCGCCATTCGTTGAGCTGGCGGCGCAGGCGCCGAAGATAGGTCTGGTGCTGCAGCGCGTTGTCCGGCCACACCGGTTCCCACGGCACCAGGAAGTCGCGGCTCTGCGCGCGCAGATCCGCCCAGGCGGCGAAATCCTCCGGCCGCGGCGGGCGGATGAACACGCGCTCGCCATCGAAGCGGATATTGGGGACTGACGGGGCCGGGCTCGCGCCGCTGATTTTGATCATGGTCTCATAAAGTGCCAGCACCGTTGGCTGAAGCGCCTGCCCCAGACCGGTGAAAAGCGTTCCCATCACGACAGGCGCCCGCGGATGCGGTCATATTCCTCAAGGTGCCCCAAGGGACCCAGGGCGGCAACTGTCGGCTTCGATTGCTTGAGCCGCCCGACGACCCGGCGAATGTCGTCGAGGGTGATCGCCTCCACCTTGGCAACCATCTCCTCAGGCGACGTCAGCCGGCCGTGGCCGAGCAGTTGCTGGGCGGCGAGTTCCGCGCGGGCAAAGGTGGATTCGAGACCCATAAGCAGGCCGGCGATCAGCTGGCGCCGGGCGCGGTCCAGTTCGGCCTCGGTCACGCTGTCCGCGATCCCGGCGAAACAGTCGGTCGAAACGGCGACAAGTTCCGGCAGTTCCTCCGCCCCGGTGCCGGCGTAGAAGCCGAACAGCCCGCTGTCGCGATAGGAAGAAACGAAGCTGTAGACCGAATAGGCGAGGCCGCGTTCCTCACGCACCTCCTGGAACAGGCGGGACGACATGCCGCCGCCGAACAGGGTCGAGAAGGTCTGGAGCGCGTAGTAGTCGGGATCGAGGAAGCCGAAGGCCTCCATCCCGATCAGGATATGCGCCTGTTCCAGGTCCTGTTCCTGGCGAAAATCCCCGCCCTTATAGGTTGCCGGCTCGACCGCATGGTCCGCCGCCAGCGTGCGCGCGCCCATCCGGGTGCCGATCATGTCGACCAGCCGGTCGTGATCGACCGCGCCCGACGCCGCCACCACCATCGAACGACCGACATAGTGGCGGGAGAGATAGTCGGCGATGGCCTGGCGCGGCATTTCCGCGACGATCTCCGCAGGGCCCAGGATCGGCCTGCCGATCGGCTGATCGGGGAAGGCGGTCGCCTGGAAATGGTCGAAGATGATGTCGTCCGGCGTGTCCTCGACCATGCCGATTTCCTGAAGCACGACCGAACGTTCGCGGGCGAGTTCGTCCTCGTCCAGCTTCGGGTTCTCCAGGATGTCGGTCAGGATGTCGACGCCGAGGGCCAGGTCGTCGGCCAGCACGCGGGCGAAATAGGCGGTGTTCTCCCGTGCCGTATAGGCGTTCAGGTGGCCGCCGACCGCTTCGATCTCCTCGGCGATGGCCCGCGCCGTGCGCCGTTCCGTCCCCTTGAATGCCATGTGCTCGAAGAGATGGGCGACCCCGTTGACCCGGGCTTCCTCATGGCGGGAGCCGGCTCCGGCCCAAATCCCGACCGAGGCCGAGGCGATCTCGTGCATCTCGTCGGTGACGATCCTCAGCCCGTTGTCGAGCGTGGTCAGGCGCGGCGCGGTCTTTGCGGTCATTGAGCCCTCTTGGCGGATCCGGCGGCACGGCTCACGCCCCGCACGAAGGCGGAGACGGCCCCCAGGTCGTTGGTGAGTGTCGTTGTGTGTTCCGGGCGGTCGTAGAGATCGGCAAGGCGACCCGGCAGCGGTGGCCGGATGCCGGTCGCCTGTTCGACCGCGTCCGGGAATTTCGCCGGATGCGCGCAGGCGAGCGAGATCATCGGCATCTCCGCCGGCAGTTCCGCCATCGCCGCACTCGCGGCATGAAGACCGACCGCGGTGTGCGGGTCGACCAGCATGCCGGTTTCGGCGTGGACCGATCGCATAGTCGCGAGCGTGATCTCGTCATCGGCCCGCGTGCCGGCGAACATCGCCCTGATCTGCTGGAACGGTCCGGCGTCGGTGGTGAACCGTCCGCCCTGCTTCAGCCGCGCCATGACCCTGGCAACCTCTGCACCGTCGCGGCCGTGGACGTCCGCCAGCAACCGTTCGAAGTTGGAGGAAACCTGGATGTCCATGGAGGGGCTCAAGGTGCGGACCACGGTGTCGGTCGACATCTCGGCATGGCTCAGATAGCGCGCCAGGATGTCGTTGGCATTGGTTGCGACGTGGAGATGCCCGATCGGCACCCCCATGCGGCTGGCGACCCAGCCGGCATAGACATTGCCGAAGTTTCCCGTCGGAACCGTAAACGCGACCTTTCGCGCCGGCGCCCCGAGTGCCACCGCCGACGTCACATAGTAGACGGTCTGGGCGGCAATCCTGGCCCAGTTGATCGAATTGACCGCGGCGAGGCCGAGGTCGGCGCGCAAACCGGGGTCGGCGAACATCGCCTTCACCAGGGCCTGGCAGTCGTCGAAGGTGCCGTCGACCGCGACCGCATGGACCGACGGGCTGTCGACGGTGGTCATCTGGCGGCGCTGCACCTCCGACGTGCGACCCGCCGGGTAGAGGATCACGACATCGACATTGGCGCGGTCGCGGAACGCCTCGATCGCCGCCGAGCCGGTGTCGCCGGAGGTCGCCCCGATCACCGTGATGTGCCGACCGCGCCTGGCGAGGACATGGTCGAACAGCCGGCCGAGCAGCTGAAGGGCGACGTCCTTGAAGGCGAGGGTGGCGCCGTGGAACAGCTCCAGGAGCCACAGGCGCTCATTGATCTGCACCAGTGGCGTGACGGCCTGGTGGCCGAAATCCGCATAGGCATCGGCGATCAGCCGGTCGAGGTCGCCTTCGTCGATCGCCGGCCCGACGAAGGGGCGGAGGACGGCCCCGGCGACGTCCTGATAGGTCTTGCCTGCAAGGGCTGCGACGTCGAGCGACGGCCACGTCGTCGGCAGGTACAGCCCGCCGTCGCTGGCGAGCCCGGCCAGCAGGACCTCGTCAAACCCGAGCTCCGGGGCCTCTCCCCGGGTGCTGTGATAACGCACGGCGCGTTTTCTCCGATCGCAGAACAGGTCGCGAGGCTCGTGTCCTGTTTCCGGAGGGCGCTGCCAGGGCGTGACCCGCGCGCTTGCGACCTTCGGAATCGAGAAGGACACTAGATGTAATAGGTTGCTCGTGTGAGTCAGATCGAGAAGGTCGCACCCAACTTGCGGATAGAGCGATCGACCCTCTCGATCATCACACTAGAGCATTTTCCTGCCCCACGGAATCGGCCCGGCGGTTCGGAAAATGCTCAAACTCAATCGGTTGGCGCGCGTTCCGAACCGCGATGCGGGTCCACATCGCTGGAACACGCGCTGGCCGCCGGGTGACGGACCTGTCACGCGGCCTCTTCCAGGTAACGCCGCTCCAGGTGGCGGCGGAAGGCGGCGGTGTCGAGCGGCCGGCCGGTCGCCTCCACCACCAGTTCCTGGGTGTCATGGAGGCGGCCGAGCCCGTGGACATGGGCGCGCAGCCAGCCGACGAGGGCCGAGAGGTCGCCCTCGCTGAGCGCGTCATCCAGCGCCGGCAGGGCGTCGCGCGCCGCTTCCATCAGCTGGGCCGCCATCAGCGCACCGACCGTGTAGCTTGGGAAGTAGCCGATGGCGCCGTCGTACCAGTGGATGTCCTGGAGGCAGCCCTGCCGGTCGTCCGGCGGGATGATGCCCAGGAGCCGCTTCATGCCGTCCGACCAGGCCCCGGGCAGGTCGGCGAGCTTCAGGTCGTCGGCGACGAGGGCGCGTTCCAGCTGGTAGCGCAGGAGGACGTGGGCCGGATAGCTGACCTCATCGGCATCGACGCGGATGAAGCCCGGTTCGACGCGGGTGTAGAGCCGGTGGACGTTGGCCTCGTCCCAGGCGGCTTCGCCCGCGGCGGCTCCGAACGCCTCCCGCGCCGTGCGCGCCAGGAAGGAGACGAAGGGCCGGGAGCGGCAGGCCTGCATCTCGATGATCAGCGACTGGGATTCGTGGACGCTCATGCCCAGGGCCTCGCCCACCGGCTGCCGCCGCCAGTCATTCGGCAGGCCCGCCTCGTAGAGGCCATGCCCGGTTTCGTGCAGCACACCCATCATGCCGCTGGCGAAGTCGCTTTCGTCATAGCGGGTGGTCAGGCGCAGGTCGCTCGGCACACCGCCGGAAAAGGGATGGGCGGAAACGTCGAGCCGGCCATGGTCGAAGTCGAACCCGGCCGTCATCATCAAGTGGCGGGCAAGCGACTTCTGGGCGTCGACCGGGAACGGGCCGGGGATCGGCTCGGGCTTCGGCTGGCGGGCCTGATGCTCGCGGATGCGGCCCAGGAGGTCCGGCAGAAAGGCGCTGAGCTCCGCGAACAAGGCATCGAGCCGGTCCGAGCGCATGCCGGGGTCGAAGCCGTCGACCAGCGCGTCGTAGGTCGCAAGGCCGAGGGCAGCCCCCTTCGCCTGCCCCATCTGGCGGGTCAGGTTCACAACCTCCGCCAGGAGCGGGCGGACCTCCTCGAACCGATCGGCCTTTCGCGCCTCGCGCCAAGCCATCTCGCACGCCGCGGTCGCCTTGGCATGGGCGGCCACGAGGTCGGCCGGCACCGCGTTGGCATGGATCCAGTGCCAGCGCATCTGGCGCAGATTGGCGCGCTGCCAGCGGTCGAGCAGGTGCTGGTCGGCGTCGGCTCGGGCGAGCAGCCCTGGCATCGACCAATGCGTCAGAACCTCGTGGGAGATGACCGAGAGGGTGGTCATCTGGTCGGCCCGGGCAGCCGCCCCGCCCGGTGGCATCATCGTCGACCGATCCCAGGACAGGACGGCCATCGCGCCCCCGAGGTCGGCCAAGCGGGCGAATCGCGTCTCCAGCTCCCGATAGGCGTCAAGCCCCGGCGTCGCCTCGGCCATCGCTGTCGCTCCTGTTGTCGCCGTCCGCTGTCAGCGGCTTCAGATGCGCGATGACATAGATCGTGGTCAAAACCACGGCAAAGGAGAACCAGGTCAGCGCGTAGTTCAGGTGATTGTTCGGAATGTCGACCCGCGTGCGGCCGCCCACCGGGTAGGCGGGATCGCCCGCTCCGTTTGTGTCGACCGCTTCCACGAACACCGGCGCGACGCGCTCGACGCCGGCGAGGTCGGCGAGCGCCGGCAGGTCGACCCAGTAGAAGGCCGCGCGGTCGGGCTGGTTGTCCGGCTGGAAGGGCGTCTTGGGCGGCGGAATGCGCGCGATCCCCTCCACCGTCACATCTCCGGCCGGCCGGTCGATCGCCGGGTCGTCAGCCTGCGGCACCCAGCCGCGGTCGACGATGATCGGCGAGCCGTCGTCACGGATCAGCGGTGTCAGCAGGTGATAGCCGACCTGGCCGCGATAGTGCCGCGGGTAGAGCGTGACCGACGCATCGTGGTCGAGACGGCCGGCGACCGTGACCCGCCTGT
>CAYNIS010000053.1:0-12919 GCA_964397055.1 uncultured Rhodospirillaceae bacterium
GGCGGCCCAGCCCTGGAAGAAGGTCGGGCAGACCCGGTCGCCGAGCCCGACGCGGGTGACCCCGTCGCCGAGGGCCACGACCTCGCCCGCGCCATCGGACAGGGGCACGATCGGCAGGCCGCCGCCGACGGAGCCGTAGCCGCCCTTGAGCTGCAACAGGTCGCGATAGTTCAGCGACGCCGCGTTCATCGCGACGACAACCTCCCCCGGGCCGGGCTCGGGCTCCGCCCGATCAGCGATCTTGAGCGCGTCGAGACCGCTCCAGTCGGTCAGTTCGATGACTTTCATGCCGGCACCACCGCGTGCGTTTCGATTTCGATGAGGGCACGCGGGTCGATGAGGGCGGTCACCTGGACCAGCGTGATCGCCGGGAAATGCCGGCCGAGGGTCGCCTTCCACGCCGCCCCCAGATCCGCCCCTGCGTTCTTGTAGGCGTCGAGGTCCGTGACGTACCAGCGCTGGGCGCAGATGTTGGTCGCCTCCGCCCCGGCCTCTTTCAGGATCGCCAGGGTGCGCTCCTGGCAGATGCGCACCTGGGTCGCGAAGTCGCCGGCCGGCTCGTTCGGGTCCTTGGGCGTGCCGATCTGGCCCGCGGTGAAGACCTGTTGGCCGCTGGCCACGACGCCGAGCGAGAAGCCTTTCGGCCGCTCCAGGCTTTCCGGCTGCAGGATCTGCATGGGGTTCCTCCGTGTTCGTTGTTGTCGTTCCTGATCCACGCCCTTACGCCGCAACCGGGGCGCCGACAACCCCATCGGCGATCAGCCGGTCGATCTCCGCCGCGTCGACCCCGCAGTCTTCAAGGATTTCCCGACCCTCGGCGCCGAGCCGCGGGGCCGGGCTGACAGCCGCCGCATCGCCCGCCGTCAGGGCGGGGGCGATCGGGCGCGCGACGGTGCCGACACCGGGCTGGTCGATGTCCGCGACCCGGCCGGTCGCCCGGGCGTGGTCGTCGGCGAGGTAGCCGGCGTAGTCCTGGACCGGCCCGCCGATGACGTCGCAGGCGGCAAATCGGTCGAGCCAGTAGACGGTCGGCGGCGTGCGGACCACCTCCCACACCAGGTCGAGGAGGACGGCGGCGTTGCAGGCGCGGGTCTCCAAATCGGCGAAGCGCGGATCGTCAGCCCATTCGGGATGGCCGAGCGCCTGGGTGATCCGCTTCCAATGGCTCTCGTTGACGGAATTCATCACCACCATGCCGTCCGCGGTCTCGAACTCTCCGGCGGGCACGGTGAACGGGATCGGCGGCCGGTCGCCGGTCACCAACTGGTCGGCGATGTAGATCGACTGGAACGCGGCGGTCGCCTGGGTCAGCGTCAGGTCGATGTGCCGGCCCTTGCCGGTGGTCGCGCGCTCGACCAGGGCCGCGGCCATCAGATGGGCGCCGTTGAGGGCCGTCACCGTGTCGGGCAGGAACATCGGCACCCGCTTGGGCGGCCCGCCCGGCCCGCCATTGCGCACCATGAGCCCGGTATGGGCCTGGATCAGGCTGTCGGTGGCCGGGCGCCTCGCGGCCTCCCCGGTCTGGCCGAAGCCGGAAATGGACAGGTAGATCAGCCGCGGGTTGAGGGCGGAAAGGGCCGGGTAGCCGACCCCCAGCCGTTCCGAGATGCCCGGGCGGTTGTTCTCGACGAAGATGTCGGCGGCCTCAACCAGCCGATGGACCAGCGCCCTGCCCTCTTCCCTGGTGAGGTCAATGGCGATCGACCGCTTGGCGGCGTTGCAGGCGAGGACAAGGCCGGTCATACCGTCGATGCCGAAGCCGGTGACCCGTCCCCAGTCGCCGTGCAGCGGTTCGACCTTGACCACGTCGGCCCCGTACTGGCCGAGCAGGCTTGCCCCCCAGGGCCCGGCGATCCCCTGACTGATGTCGATCACCCGAATGCCGCGATAGGGCTGGAATCCGGTGGCTTCGCTCACCTTGACACGCTCCCCGCATGTGTCCGCCCGCCTGACTGGCGGGCCTGTTCGGAAAGCGACGATAGCGACCCCGGGGTCGATCTGTCAGCGGATGTCGAGGGTGCCACGCCCCGGTCAGGGGCCGTGAACCTCCTCCTCCTCGCGCGGGTTGGCGGCGACCGAGGACGGCGTGGGCGGGATGAACGGCATCGCCCCGATCGGGCGCGCCTCACGATCCTCGCCCTCCTCTTCCGGCAGGAGGAAAACGGCCGTGCCCATGGCGAGCGAACCGAAGGTGACCCCGAACCCGGCCAGGGCGAGCGCAAGCGCGAGCCAGCCGTCCCGCGAGGAGAGGATGAGCGTGCCGAGGGAGGCGACATCCGCGATCGCGAGCCCGGCCAGAAGCGTCCAGCCCGCCACGACCCCGGCCAGCGCATTGCGCAGGAGGAAGGGAACCAGCGGCGACGAGGGCTTCGGCATGACATGACGCTCCGGATGCGGTTCCACGAAGGTAGGAGCAGCATTGCGCGCGGCAAATGCCGGGGCGTTGACCCGACCGCTTCAAAAAGCTGCAGCACTGGCCTAATCTGTCGTGCTTTCACTCGCGGCACTGCGACATATCCGGCTCGACAGGCCGACGCGAACTGGTTCGAGGATACTCAAGGTATGGCGATGGCGGAGGGCTGGACACCGTCCAGTTGGCAGACGAAACCGGCAGCACAGATGCCGGAGTATTCCGACGCCGCGGCGGTAACCCGGGTGACCGAAACGCTGAGCGGTTTTCCGCCGCTGGTCTTCGCGGGCGAGGCGCGCCGGCTGAAGGGAGACCTCGCCCGGGTCTCCGAGGGCAAGGCGTTCTTCCTGCAGGGCGGGGACTGTGCCGAGAGCTTCGGGGACTTCCGCGCGAACTCGATCCGCGACACCTTCCGCGTGCTGTTGCAGATGGCCGTGGTCCTGACCTTCGCCGGCGCCATGCCGGTGGTGAAGGTCGGCCGCCTTGCCGGCCAGTTCGCCAAGCCGCGCTCCAAGCCGACAGAGGTTGTCGACGGCCGGGAGATGCCGATCTATCGCGGCGACATCATCAATGGCTACGAGCCGGATGCCGTCCTCAGGCAACCCGATCCGGCGCGCATGCTGCAGGCCTACCACCAGTCCTCGGCAACCTTGAATCTGCTGCGCGCTTTCGCCCAGGGCGGCTATGCCGACCTTCATGAGGTCCACCGATGGAACCTCGGCTTCGTTCATGACAGCGCCCAGGGGGAACGCTACGAGGGGCTGGCCCAGCGGATCGACGAGGCGCTCGGCTTCATGGCCGCCTGCGGCATCACCGGCGAGACGACGCCGGCGATCCGGGAAACCGACTTCTACACCTCCCACGAGGCGCTGCTGCTGCCCTATGAGGAAGCGCTGACACGGCAGGACAGCACCAGTGCCGCCGGCGACTGGTACGACGTCTCCGCCCATCTCCTTTGGATCGGCGATCGCACCCGCCAGTTGGACGGTGCGCATGTCGAGTTCCTGCGCGGGGTCAACAATCCGATCGGCCTGAAATGCGGCCCGTCGCTTGAACCGGACGATCTGATCCGGCTGATCGACCGCTTGAGCCCGCATGACGAACCGGGCCGCCTGACCCTGATCAGCCGCATGGGGGCCGACAAGATCCGGACCATGCTGCCACCGCTGGTGCGCCGGGTGGCGGCGGAGGGCCGAACCGTCGTGTGGTGCTGCGATCCGATGCACGGCAACACCATCACCACCGACAGCGGGCTCAAGACCCGCCAGTTCGACCGCATTCTGGAAGAGGTGCGTGGCTTCTTCGAGGTGCACGCGGCCGAGGGCACGGTGCCGGGCGGTGTCCATTTCGAACTGACCGGTCAGGACGTCACGGAGTGCACCGGTGGCGCCCAGCGGATCACCGACCAGGGCTTGAGCCTGCGCTATCTTACCGCCTGCGATCCGCGCCTCAACGCGCACCAGTCGCTGGAACTGGCGTTCCTGGTGGCGGAGGAACTGGACCGGCTTCGGCGCGGCCGGGCAGCACCGATCCCCCGTGTCGCCGCCGAGTAACCGGCAACCAGGGCACGGTGGGACCGTTCACCGATCGATCGTCCGTCGCGAGGAGTAGACCGCCGCCGTGCCCGACACCGCCGATCTTCCCGACCGCCCCCTGGTCCCGCCGATCGACCGCATCGGCGACTGGACCGACACCTATTTCCGCCGCACCAAGGAGGTCGTCGGCAAGTTCGGCGACGTACCGGTGACCTACGCCGTGTTCATGCGGCGCCCGGTGATCTCTGCCCCGCGGATCGCGATCGACTGGCTGAACGCCGTCACCACCGCGCGCGGGGCAACGGTCGATGTCGACCTGCGCGCCAAGGAGGGCCAGTGGGCCGGTGCCGGTGACCCGCTGATGTACATCACAGGGTCGCTCTATCACCTGGTCGACCTCGAGACGATCCTCCTGATGAAGCTGGGGCCGGCCTGTGTCGCCGCCTACAACGCCTACACCATGTGCACGGACCTGCCGAAGGTCGCCTTCCTCGCCATGGATGCCCGCCATTGCGCCGGCACGGAGATGGCCGAACTGATGGCCTATGCCGCCTCCGTCGGGTCTGACCGGGCCCGCCGCAAGGAAGGTGCGGTCGGCTTCATCGGCAATGCGACCAACGCGACGGCCGCTTACTTCGACCGCGACCGCGGCCTCGGCACCATGCCGCACGCGCTGATCGGCTATGCCGGCTCGACGCTCCGGGCAGCGCAAATGTTCCACGAGGCCCACCCGGACGAACCGCTGACGGTTCTCGTCGACTATTTCGCGCGGGAAGTGACCGACGCGCTGGAGGTGTGCGGGCACTTTCCGGACCTGTTGGCGGCCGGCAAACTGTCGATCCGGCTCGATACCGGCGGCGGCCGCTTCGTCGAAGCGCTCGACACCCAGCAGAGCTACGCCGTCCTGGAACGGCACGCGCCCCAGGCGATCCGCGGCTATCGCTCGGAGGAGGAGTTGCGCTATCTCCTCGGCACCGGTGTCTCGGCCGCCGCTGCCTGGCACATGCGCGAGCGCCTGAACGAGGCCGGGTGTGACAAGTGCCGGATCGTCACCTCCTCCGGCTTCGGCATGGCGAAGTGCCGGATGATGGCGGAAGCCGAAGCGCCGATCGACGTCATCGGCACCGGCTCGTTCCTGCCCGAACGCTGGGCGGAGACCTACGCCACGGCGGACATCGTCGACTATGGCGGACAGCCACGGGTCAAGGTCGGCCGCGAATTCCTCTTGAAGCGGTGAGGCCGCAGGGAAGCCGGAGCGAAGCCGGTCCCAACGAATTGACCCTCGGTCCCCCCGCTTGCTAGACGGGGCGCCGAGTGGGGACCGCGACGCTGGGGGGCCAGGGCGTGATCGACTTCGACGCCGATTGGATGCCGCTGCCGACTGGCGACATCGATCGCGTCGCCGAGGCGGTTCAGGCGATCGCAACGGACGTGCCGGATGTCGATCTCAGCCTCGTCCAGCGGTACGGCGCGCGCTTCTACTTCATTACACCGGAATTCCTGCCGGATGCCTGGCTGGTGCGCGCCCGCTTGCGCTTCGGCGACCCGCGCTTTGCCCGCTACTTCCTGATCAGCGACCGGGTGCAACTGTTCGGCGCCCCGGGTCATGACTGGGAAAGCCGGATCCGGCCCGGCCTGATCCAGGTCACATCCCAGACCGTGTTCGACTACCTCGGCTTCTTCTGCCGGTTCTCCGCCGGCATCAAGGGGCGCCTGCGGATCGTCGAGCGGATCCGGGACCTGCCGCTCGGCGTGCCGATGCCGCGCGAGCTTTCCAAGCGCCTGCGCAAGGACTTCCACCGCCCGATGGTCCATACCGCAAACGCCGACGGCATTCGCCTCGCGGCCTGGGGTCTGTTCGGAAATCGCCTCGTGCGGCTGAGGTTCGAGGTTTCCCCGATCGGAACAGTCGCGATCGAAAACGGTGAAATTGTCAGCGGTGTCCTGCAACTGAAAGGGGGCCGCGTAATCGGTCTTTGACGCCGGCTGGTTTGGGCAAGCAGCCTGAATTCGAGGCCCATAACCTTCAATTAACCATTTTTGCCTTCAAGTATCGCCAAGACTCCTGATTGGCAGAAAGACCAAATCCTGCTGTGATTTCAAAGGTCTGGTTCTGATATGCTGTTGCGGGAAACTTCAGATTCTCCAATTTCCGTGTTATCCTTACGGAAATTCCCAAAATTCCCGGACCCGACGCGTCGGCTTTCCGCAGCCTTGAGGTGTGTGCGCCATGGCGACTGCCGAGTATGACCCTTTGGAAGATGTTGCCGACGGCACGACCGTAGCACAGCAGGATTTGGACAAGATGGCGCGCGTCACCCAGGCGCGTCAACTGGCCGTTGAAAAGACGCTGGAAGAGGAAGAACTGCGCCGCCGGCGGCGCCTGGAGGCCGAAGACGTCCCACTCCCCCAGAAAGACGGGGTAGCGGTGGCAACTGACCCCGCGCTCAACACCGGCAATCGCCGGACGAGCGAGGAAGAGGACCTCGCGGCCGACACCGGCCAGGACCTCGACACCCAGATCGACGTCACCATCGACGACGAGGCCCCCGTCCCGGAGCCGGCGGACAAGCCGGATCCGACAAGCCAGGTCGAACGTGGCCAGCCACCCAACCCTAACGCGATCCGAACCGTCGAATACCGCGTGCCGGGCGCGCCCGACGACACGCCGCCGATCAAGATCAAGGGCCGCCCGTTCGAGATCGACAAGATCACCCAGAAACTGGACACCATGGCGACCCGGTCCAGCGGCCTGGATACGCTGACCAGCCTTGCCCAGAACAAGGTGGTGATGAGTTGCGGCCTGCCGGTCGACCCGGCCAAGAAGATCACCAGCTTCCCGGCACGTACCACCGGCAACGCCAGTCGTGACACGATCGCCATGGTGCGCGGCCTGACCCGGGCCGAGGCGATCCTGGAGACCGGCGTCGAGCCGGGCCGCGGCGGCATGACACCGGCGGCCGAACTGCAGACCAACCTGAACATCGATGCGGCGGTCGAAGCGCGCGTCGCCGCGTTCTGCCACGAACCGAAGCCGGACAAGAAGAACGGTCTCTGGCGCACCTATGGCGAGGACAATCCAGGCCTCGCCCGCAGTTTCCTGCAGGGCCACAGGAAGCCCGACACCAACGCCATGTTCCCGTCGAAGGAAACCCGGCTGCTTTCGGGCATGGCCGCCGTCGCCGGTGCCTATGCCTATTCCGCGCGCGGCCAGGACACCCAGGCGACCTTTCTCCAGGAGATCAAGGAATACCGCGACCTGATGCGGGACCCGAACCTGGACGAGGCGATGAAGACCGCGATGCAAGACGACCTCGCCCGCATGAACGAGGGCATGGACCGGGAGGCGGTGGCCAAGCTGTTCGAGGTCGACGGCAAGTCCTTCATGCCGGCCGGCGGGATCGACCGGCCGACCATCGCGGACCAGGAAACCCTGAACGAGATGCGCGGCTTCTACGGCGACGCGCGCGCACTGTTCGGCAACGACTTCGCCTTTGGCGACCAGTACATGCTGGGGGCTGACGGCCGGGATTACCCTGTGAACCCGCGCGGCGTGATGTTGAACGGCCGCGACCCGGCCGAACCGATCCCGCTGGAGGCGGAGGAAGCAACACCGCCGGTCGCCGGTGCGCAGGAGAACCAGGCCCTGGAAGCCGACGATGGCGCCCAGCTTCAAAGAACGGGCGTCGTATCGCCCACCAGTGACGTCGGGCTGCCGTCGGAAGAGGCGACGGAGCTTGGCGACAACGACGCCGACCCGGCCGTTGTCGACCCTGCCGTTGTCGACCCTGCTCAATCCGAAACCCAGCTTCAGGAGCATGTCGGTGAACTCGCCGGCAGCCTCGACGAGGAATACATCGCGCAGATCGAAGAGGACGGCCTGCTCGACGGCCATACGGCGGATGACCAGCCGACCGGCCCGGACGCCCGCGACGATGATGATGCGGAATTCGTCGGAACCGAGCTCGATGCGAGCGAGAACGGGGTCGTCCTGCCGAGCGCCCAGTCCGACGACGGCGCCACCGGTGTCGAGAAGACGGAAAACGACGCGTCCGGCGATCCGACGGCCAAGACGGATCAGGTGCAACGCCGTCGCGCGACGACCAGGGTCGGCGGCCCGGGCTGACCCCGGGGCCCTTCCACCCGCCCCCTGCTACGCGACGGCCGCGAAGCCGAACACCCGGCGGGCAAAGTCCGGATAGGTCTCCGCCACCTCGGCCGCGATCGCGCCGCGCAGGAGGGCGAGATCGGTGACCGATGGCAGGGCAGTCTCCGGCACGCTCTCCGGCACGTCGAAGTCGAAGCCGGTGTTGTCCCGTACCTCTTCCACAGTTCGGCCCGGGTGCACGCTGGCGAGCGTGAAGCGCCCGCGGTCCCGGTCGAAGCGCATCACGCACAGTTCGGTGACCAGGGCATAGGGCCCGCCTGGGCGATAGACGCCCGGCTCGCTGGTTCCCGGTGCGGAGATGAAGTCGACCTTGTCGACGAAGACGCGCCGGGTGTGCTCCTGGCGGAACAGGATCACCCGCGGCACCAGGAAATAGACATAGGACGAGCCGAACGATCCCGAAAACCGCATGTCGACCTTGGGATAGCTGCCGGTGCCGACCAGATTGACGTTGGCCTGGCCGTCGATCTGCCCGCCGGACAGAAAGAACGCCCCGATGCGCCCCTGGGCGCACATGTTGAAGATCTCCGGCCCGCCATCGGTCATCCGGTTGTGGTCGACCGAGCCCAGCATGGTGACCCGGGTCGCCCCCGCCGAACGGCTTCGGGTCAGGAGTGCTGCCGACCCGGGAAGCGGGGAGGCCATGCCGACCGCGATGTTGTCGACACCGTCGAGGAGATCGGCGATCGCGAAGATCAGTGTCTCCTCGACCGCAAGAGCCGTGCCGCCCCCCTCCGTCATTCGGCGGCGACCCGGGCCGCCGGCAGGATACGGGCGCTGAGTTCCGCCACCATCGCGTCGAAACCGTCCTGATCGCGGGCGGCCTTGACGTAGCGCTTCATGAAGTCGGCGTCTTCCTCGTACTCGAAATCGAGCGCGATCGGCGAAGCGCCCCGTTCGACAACGGCAATCGCGTAGACATACATCGCCGGAAGGGTGCCCGCCATGGTGCGGTCGTCGGAGATCAGGTCGTCCTCGACGATGCGCTCGACAGTCACCAGCGTCCGCCTGGCGGCATGGGCGGCCAGCAGCACTTCCCGATGGCGGCCGAACCAGATGTTGCCGGCACGGTCGGCCATGCGGGCGTGAATGATCGCAACGTCCGGCTTGATCGCCGGCACGAGGACAAGCGGGTCGGCGGCGTTGGCCCCGTCCGCCCCGAACGGGTTGTCGATCACCATCCAGTCGTCGCGGTTGGCGAGGACGTCGGAGCCGATGAGACCCCGCATCGGCAGGAACGGGACACCCCGCTCGGCCGCCTCCAGGCCGGCATAGACCGCCGGGCAGGTGGAATCCCGCATCCTGATCGTCCCGGCGGAGACCGCCCGGCCGAAGCGCGGGGCAAGGCCGTATTCGGACAGCGTGATCGCCCCGGCCTCCACTGTCGCGACCGCCCCGGCCCCGACCAGGAGGTCGACAACCAGTCCACCGGTCGGCACCGGCACCAGGTGCAGGTCCTTCACCCCATGCTGGATCATCGCCAGGGCCGCCGCGATCGGGGCACCGGTCCGGTCGCTATCGATCGCAACGACCGCCCCGTCGGGCACGCGCGCCGCCAGTTCCTCGAGGCCGATCACGGCCGGGTCGCCGATTGCCATGGTCTCGGGTCCTCCTCCTGGTTTTCTCGAGCTTTTTGTATCTGACGGCAGTTGAGGGCGACCGCGCAAGCCCCAGGGGCCTGGATCACGGCGACCGGCGGCACTATTGTCAGGCGCAAAAATCGAGAGAGAACGGGGGAAAGATGACCCAGAAGGGCATCCTGGACGGCCTCAGAATTGTCGAGGGCTCGGCCTTCATCGCGGCACCGATGGGGGGCATGACGCTGGCCCAGATGGGGGCGGACGTGATCCGATTCGACCCGATCGGCGGCGGCATCGACTATAACCGCTGGCCGGTGACCAAGGACGGCAAGAGCCTCTACTGGCCCGGCCTCAACAAACACAAGCGCTCGATCCAGGTCGACATCCGCCGGCCCGAGGGGCGGGAGATCATCAAGCAGCTGGTCAACGCACCTGGCCCCGACGCCGGCATCTTCCTGACCAACTTCCCGCCGGAAGGCTGGCTCGCCTATGACGCCATCAAGGCCGGCCGCGACGACCTGATCATGGTCAACATCGTCGGCAATCCGGACGGTTCGACCGCCCTCGACTACTCGGTCAATTCGGCCCTCGGCTTCCCGTTCGCGACCGGACCCGCCAACTGGTCCGGCCCGGTCAACCACGTCCTGCCGGCCTGGGACTGCCTGTGCGCGCTGACCGCGGCGAACGCGATCCTGGCCGCGGAACGCCACCGCGCGCGAAGCGGGGCCGGCCAGTATGTGCGCATCTCCCTCGCCGATATCGGGCTCGCCATCACCGGCATGCTGGGCTTCATCGCGGAGATCCAGGTCAACGGCCAGGAACGCCCGATGAGCGGCAACGACGTCTACGGCGCGTTCGGCCGCGACTTCAAGACCGGCGACGGACGCCATGTGATGGTCGCCGCGATCAGCGGCGGCCAGTGGAAGGCGCTCGGCAAGGCGACCGAGATGACCGAGAAGTTCGCCCAGATCGAAGCCATGATGGGCCTCGACTTCGCCAAGGAGGCCGACCGCTACGAGGGCCGGCGGATGATCTGCGCCCTATTGGAACCCTGGTTCGAGGCACGTACGCTCGACCAGGTGCGTGCCGTCTTCGACGCCAACCGGGTCTTGTGGGGGCCGTACCAGTCATTCACCGAACTGGTGCAACACGACTGGCGCTGTTCACCGCAGAACCCGATGTTCCAGGAGGTCGAGCAGCCGGGCATCGGCCCCTATCTGGTGCCGGCGAGCCCGATCCAGTTCGCCGAGCCGGGTCGTCTGCCGCCGGCACCCGCCCCGGTCCTGGGCCAGCACACCGATGCGATCCTGGCCGATGTCCTCGGCATGGGTTCCGCCGAGATCGGCAAGCTTCACGACGCCGGCATCGTCGCTGGCCCGGACAAGTCCTGATTGGCCAAGGGAAGAGGATGATGCAGAGCCAGGTCGACTACCGCGACTGGATCGGATCGAAGGAAGTCGCCGAGGAAATGATCTCGGTGACGCCGGCCTTGCGCTTTCACGCCACGATCGACAGCGCCGAGGCCCCACCGGTCATGGGCGGGGAGCTGCCGCCCATGTGGCAGTGGTTCTATTTCCAGCCGGCAGCCCCCGCGAGCCAGATCGGCCCCGACGGCCACCCGAAACGCGGCGGCTTCATGCCGCCGGTCACCCTGCCCCGGCGCATGTTCGCCGGTGCCCGCATCGACTTCGCCCGGCCGATCGTCATCGGCAAGGCCGCCCGCCGCACCGGCGAGGTGATCGGCGTCGAGGAGAAGAGCGGCAAGTCGGGCACGCTGGTCTTCGTTACCGTCCGGTACACGATCGACCAGGACGGCCGCGACTGCCTGACGGAGGTCCAGGACATCGTCTATCGCGGTGCCGGCGGGGCTGTGCCGAAGCCGACACCCAAGCCGTTCGGGGCCGCGCCGGAGGGGACCCATGTCGAGGACGTGACCCCGACGCCGCCGCTGCTGTTCCGCTACTCCGCAGTCACCTTCAACGGCCATCGCATCCATTTCGACAGGCCCTACGCCATGCAGGAGGAGGGCTATCCCGGCCTCGTCGTGCACGGCCCCCTGGTCGCGACGCTGCTGATGGAACTCGCCCGGCGGAACATGCCCGGCAAGCGCGCCGCCGCCTTCAGCTTCCGCGCCAAGGCGCCGTTGTTCGATCTCCACCCGTTCCGGCTGCAGGCCCGTCCGGAGGGCGAGCGCGTGGTACTGACGGCGCTGACCCCCGACCATTTGACCGCCCAGGAAGCAGAGGCCCGTTTCGCATGACCGCCACCGCCGAAGCCCGCACGCCCTGGCACGACTGGATCGGCCGGACCGAACGCAAGACCGAGGTGATCGACCTCGAGCCCGCGCGCCGCTTGCTCGCCATTCTCGACGACACGACGACCTCGCTCGACAACGGCAGCATCCTGCCGCCGTGCTTCCATTGGATGTCGTTCGTCGGCACCACCCCGACCGCGGACCTGTCGCCGGACGCCCAGCCGGGCTACGGGCCGATCATGCCGCCGGTCGACCTGCCGCGGCTGATGTTCGCCGGGACCCGCGTTTCCTGGCCCGGGGACCTGATCATCGGCAAGGAAACGGAACGCGTCGGCGAACTGACCGGCGTCACCGAGAAGCATGGCAAGGCCGGCCGCCTGGTCTTCGTCGAGCGCACCTTCCGCTACTACCAGGACGGCGCCCTCAAGCTCGAGGAAGCGACCACCGGCGTGTTCCGGGAGGAAGGGGCCAAGCAGGCAGCCCCGGGCGATCTTTCCGGCACCTTCGCCGACCTGCCCGAGGGCGCGTGGAGCCGTATCCATCATCCCGACCCGGTGATGCTGCTGCGCTACTCCTGCGTGACCTTCAACCCGCACCGCATCCACTATGACCGCGAATGGGCGGTCGAGGTGGAGGGCTATCCCGGCCTCGTCATCCACGGGCCGCTGACCGCCACCTTGATCATCGAACTCGTCCGCGCGAACACGGACCGGAAGGTCACCAGCTTCGACTTCCGCGCGCGCGCCCCGCTCTACGACCTCGGCCCGCTGCGGGTCGTCGGCATTCCCGACGGCGACAGTGTCGCCCTGCGGGCGGAGGGGCCGGACGGGGCTATCGCGATGGAAGCGAGCGCCACGCTGGGGTGACCGGGCGCCGGGCGCCGGGTGGCCGGGCGCCGGGTGGCCGGGCGCCGGGTGGCCGGGACCTCAACCTGAGCGGCCCCGAGCTGTCGAGCCCCCAAACCGACACACC
>CAYNIS010000054.1:0-3831 GCA_964397055.1 uncultured Rhodospirillaceae bacterium
GCCTGTGCCCTTCAGGAAGGCCAGCGCGGCCTGTGCTTCGTGCGCGGCCGTCAGGACGACCAGGTGGTGCTGACCACCTACGGCCGGTCGTCCGGCTTCTGCATCGACCCGATCGAGAAGAAGCCCCTCAACCACTTCCTGCCCGGCACCCCGGTCATGTCCTTCGGCACAGCGGGCTGCAATCTCGCCTGCAGCTTCTGCCAGAACTGGGACATCTCCAAGAGCCGGGAGATGGATCGCCTGGCCGACGACGCGTCACCCGAAGCCATCGCCCGCGCCGCGGAGGAGACGGGGTGCCGCTCGGTCGCGTTCACCTACAACGACCCGGTCATCTTCCTCGAATACGCGATCGACATCGCACGCGCGTGCCACGAGCGCGACATCAAGACGGTCGCGGTGTCCGCCGGCTATGTCTCCCCGGCGGCCCGGGCCGAGTTCTTCGGCCACATGGATGCGGCCAACATCGATCTCAAAGCCTTCACCGAGGCGTTCTACTGGAAGGTCACCAAGGGCCACCTCGCACCGGTCCTGGACACGCTGAAATACATCCGGCACGAGACCGACACCTGGCTCGAAATCACCACGCTCTTGATCCCGGGGGAAAACGACAGCCCGGCCGAACTCGAAGCGTTGACCGCCTGGGTTCACGAAGCACTCGGACCGGACGTGCCGATCCACTTCACCGCCTTCCATCCGGACTACAAGATGCGCGACAAGGACGCGACGCCGCCGGCGACGCTGGTGCGCGCCCGCCAGATCGCGCGGGCGGCAGGTCTGCATCACGTATATGTCGGCAATGTCCACGACCGCGGGCGGCAGTCCACCTATTGCCAGTGCTGCGGGCACCTCTTGATCGGGCGCGACTGGCACCAGCTTGACGCCTGGGGCATCGACCCGGACGGCAGCTGTGAGGCCTGCGGCACCCCCGTACCGGGTGTCTTCGACGGGGCGCCCGGCGATTGGGGCCGCAAGCGCGTGCCGGTTCGGTTGACCCGCCGCAACAGCGCAATCGGGCGGTTTGGGTCATGAGAGCGATGCGACGGTTCCTCCCCGCCCTGTCGTTCCTGCTCGCAACCGTCCCGGCCACGGCCACGGAAGTGGAACGGACGCAGGGCAGTTGGTACGGCCAGGTCGAGGCGGTGCGGACCCTGTCACAGGTGACGATCTGGATATCGACCGACCGGATCGGGCGAGAGGGTCTGAGGGTCGTCTACGAGGGCGACCGCGACTGCCGGATCGTCGGCAAGCTGACCGGCATCGACCTGGAATTCCGACAGTTCACCTTCACGGAGAGCAATTGCCCGCACGTGCCGGACCGGCACACGCACCTCTATCACCTGGACGTGCGCCTCAACGGCGACTCGACCCTCAGCTACTGGCTGGTCGGCGGCAGGCAGGAGATCGAGAGCGGAACGCTGGTCTATCGCCCTCGCCTCCTGGTGCCGCCGGTGATCGAGGACCTGATCGATCAGATCACCAGCTTCTGAGGCCTATGCCGCCGGTTTCGCCGCGACCACCGACTTGGTCATACCGGCGATCAGGTCCTTCACCTCGACACCCGTGAAGCCGCGCGCCGTCACCTGCTCCATGACCCATGACGGGGTCAGCGAAACCGCCCCGGGCGTGTAGGTGAGGTGCTGGAGAGCCCACAAGGCCGCCATCGACGGGCCGGTCCGGTCATCCTCGACCATCGGGTCGTGCAGCATCAGGTGTCCGCCCGGATTGAGTGCCATCCACGCCTTGTCGATGAGGCGCGGGATGGCGTCCCCCGGCACGCCGGAAAAAAGGTAGGACATCAAGACCGCGTCCTGGCCGCCCGGCCAGTCGGTGGTGATGCCGTTGCCGGGCATGACCGTGATGCGGTCGGAGAGGCCGGCGTCGGCGATGTAGCGCTCCGCCACCTCGACCACCCTCGGGAAGTCGAGAATGGTGACCATCAGGTCCGGATAGCGCTTGCACATCATGATGGCGAACGCGCCGGAGCCGCCGCCGACATCGAGAAGGCTCCTGGCGTTCGAGAGATCGACCCGCTTGGCCATCACGGCCCCAGGACCGAGCGAGCCCGAATGCTGGGACTCGCTGAAAAGGGCGGCCTCCTTGGGGTCGCTCATCCAGGCTTCGTAGGTGTCGAAGCGCGCCTTGTCGTGCTCCCCCTTGAGCGCCCCGTAGAGGTGCTCCATGAAGCCGTACATCTGCTGGTCGATCTGATACTTGAGGTAGTCGCCGAAATAGTGGGGGGCCTCGCGCACCAGGAAGTTCTGAGCGCCGTGGCTGTTGACGAAACCGTCCCCCTGCTTGACCAGAAGGCCCATCCCGGCGAGCGCGGTCATCAGCGTTGCCGCGCTGTCAGGGCTGATGCCGACACCGGCGGCCGCGGCCTCCACGGTCTTGGCGCCGTCGGCGATCTGATCGAACAGCCCGAGATGGAGACCGGAGAACAGCGCCTTCGACGCCATGAAGCCGAAAGCGATTTCGGAAACTTGTTCGGCCGATGAGACCGGGGACATCGCTGATCCTCCAATAGGGGTGAGCCCGAACGTCGCGCCGATAAGACGCGATCGGGGCAGCCGGGGGAACCACCCATGGACCGGGGACGGCGAGTTGCCTGAAAAACCGCCAGATCGCCCAGTGGACCAGCAGATCAATCGCCCATCGCGCTAGCTGGCGCGCGTAGTTCCCCCATAGATTGAGCCACGGGCGAATCGCTGATCAGAGCGTCAGCAGGTCAGCCGTTGCGAGCGGCCTTGGCGTGGGGCCGGTCGAGGCAGCGCTTCAACCACGCCTCCAGGTTGGGATAGGCGGACAGGTCGATCCGGGCGGCCCGCGCCCAGCTCAACACCGCCGCGACGCTGAGATCGGCAACGGTGAACGCGGAGCCGAGCAGGTAGTCGCGGCCGGCCAGGGCCTGGTCGATGACCTCGAACGGGCGCTGCAGGCGCGCGCGGGCCTCGTCGACGACGTCCGGGCTGCGATGCTCCTCCGGCAGGAGAATCGTGTGCATGAGCGCCTTCAGGGACGCGTCCTCGACCTCGGTAATCGCCCAGAAGCACCATTGGAAGGTCAAGCCCTCCAGCTCCGGTGTCGCCGGCCAGAGGCCGCTGTCGCCCGCATGTTTGCGTGCGAGGTAGAGATTGATCGCCATTGATTCGAAGAGGACGGTGCCGTCGTCCTCGATCGCCGGGATCTTGGCGTTCGGGTTCGCAGCGAGGAAAGCTTCGGTGTAGGTGCCCGAGGCATCCTTGGTCGGCACCAGCTCATAGGCGATGCCGAGTTCGCGGGCGAGCCAGACGGCACGGTAGGCGCGCGACTGCGGCACGCCGAAAATCTTCAGACCGGACATGGGGCCTCGTGGTCCTTCTCGGGAGCGGACGGATCGATGGCCGCGTCGGCCATCGCCTTCGGATCGCCCCGGGGGATAGCAAGCACGCCCCGTCGGCGCCAAGTGTTGAACGCCGGACAGGCCGGGCCCGCCGACCCGGCACAACCGTCACACACGCCTTTCTTCAAGGGATTTGCGAATGCGCCTGCTGTTCATTCAAAGCGCCCTTTCCGCCCCGCCCGGGATCGTCGGCCAGCTGGTCCTGGAACGCGGCGGTCGCTACGACGTCATCGCCCCGGCACATGGCTGGCGCAGCGTCAACGCGTCGGAGGGATCGCCGATCCCGCCGGGCCCCGGCGACTATGACGGGCTCGTCGTGCTGGGCGGGGCGATGGATGCGTTCGACGACTCGGGCTACCCGTGGTTTGCCGACCTCATGGCCCTGATCCGCGCCTTCGACGACGCCGGGAGGCCGGTTCTGGGTCTCTGCCTCGGCGCCCAGCTGATCGCCC
>CAYNIS010000054.1:3841-12887 GCA_964397055.1 uncultured Rhodospirillaceae bacterium
GCCCGCGCCTACGGCGGTCGCGCCTACCGCGCCGACCAGCCGGAATACGGCTTCGCCCACGTGACCCCGACCCATGCCGGCAGCATCGACCCGCTGCTGGCACCTCTCGGCGGCTCCTTCGACGCGGCGCAGTGGCATCAGGACACGTTCGACCTGCCGGATCGGGGGACGCTGCTGCTGACCGGCGACACCTGCCGCAATCAGGGCTTCCGTGTCGGCACGCGGGTCTACGGGTTCCAGTGCCATATCGAGGCGAATGCCGACATCATGCGGGATTGGCTGAACCAGGACCTTGAAGACCTGCGCGCCCGCGACCCGGCACTCCCGCGACGCATCGACGACGACATGGCGCGATGCCTGCCGCGCCAGTTTCAGGCCGCCCGGGTTATCGCCGGGGGGTGGCTGGACATGGTCGCCGACGGCTGAACGGTCGCGGATCAGCTCGTGGGCCAGCGCCCGAACCGGCGGATCGTGCTGGTGATGTCGAACAGGATGACGAAGCCCTGTTGGCGGCCCCGGCGTACCGGAACCGCCTGGACCTGTTCGAGGAACTGGCCGTCGTTCCGGATCAGCCGCCGGCCGACCGGCTTCAGGCCCATCTGGACGAAGACATGGGCCTGCTCGAACGGGGCGATGATCCGGAACGCGGTTGACGGCCTCGCTCCATCGCCGCTCCGCAGGATCGACTGGCTGAGACCGCTGGCGATCCACTTTCGATAGGAGGCCTCCTCAGTCTTGCCGACGTCGTTGGCGATCCGGGAAATGACGTTCTGGATCTGAAGGTCGCCGATGTAGCGGTCGGCCTGCTTGATGAGCGCCGTCCAGGCCCAGAACGCGCCCCGCGTGCGGAGGACGCTTTCCGCCCGCTGCTGGACCCGCATCAGGGGCTGGGCGTCGAACGGGTCGAACCAGTAGGCTTCGGAATAGGCTTGGCGCAGGGCTGCGAAATCGAAACCCTCCGGCCTGCCCTCCAGGGCGGCGGTAAGGTCACCGAGATCGGCGCGCGCGGCCAGGGCGGACGTGGCCGGCAGCGTGATGGCGGCAGCGGCGGCCGCGGCACCTGCCAGGCATTGGCGCCGGCTGATCGCGTGCGCGGCATGAAACTTGGTCGACATGGCGGCCCTCGCCCTGATCCCCCGGATAGGCAGCATTCCCGGTCAGGCCGTGGTACACCGGGAAGCGGAAAGGATCGGTAAACCAACCGTGCCTTATCCGTTGCAATCGGGTAGGTTCGACGCCGCGTTAAAGGCCGAAGTCAGGTCGACACAGCCATGGATATCGCAACCCTAGCCGGCATGATCGTCGCCATGTCGGTGATCCTCGCGGCCATCGTCGTTGGCGGCAATCCCGCCATGTTCATCGATGTGTCGTCGATCCTGATCGTCATCTGCGGGACGATCGCGGCGACCTTCATCCGCTTCAAGATGGCCAAGGTGTTCTCGTCCATCAGCCTCGGATTCGCGATCGCCTTCATGCACAAGGAGGTGAGCCCCGAGGAACTGATCGAGGAGTCGGTGGAACTGGCCCGCGCCAACCGGACCGGCGGTGCCATGGCGCTCGAGAAGGCGGAGATCAGCCACCCGTTCCTGAAGAGCGGCATCGACATGATCATCGAGGGCCGCGACGGCGCCGTGGTGCGCGCCGCGATGGAGCGGGAACGCGATCTCAGCCAGCAGCGCAAGCAGGATGGCGAGAAGATCCTGCGCATGATCGGCGACGCCGCCCCCGCCTTCGGCATGATCGGCACGCTCGTCGGCCTCGTGAACATGCTGGGCAACATGTCGGACCCGGCCTCGATCGGCCCGTCGATGGCGGTTGCCATTCTGACGACGCTTTACGGCGCCATCCTCGCCAATGCCATCGCGTTGCCGATGGCGGACAAGCTGCAGCTCAACGCAGCCTCGGACGAGATGACCTTCGATCTGATGATCAATGCCGTCGACTGCCTGATCGCGCGTCTGAGCCCGGATCAGACCCGGGCCACGCTGCTGGCCTTCCTGCCGGAGAGCAAGCGCCCGGCAGAGGACGGCGAACTCGCCCAGGCTGCGGAGTAGCGGAGACCGGACCGCCCAGCCCATGGCCAAGAAAGATCCCCCACCGCCAGCCGGCGCACCGCTATGGATCGTCACTTTTGCCGATCTGATGTCGCTTCTGCTGTGCTTCTTCGTCCTGATCCTGTCCTTTTCCGTGATCGAGGTCGAACGCTTCCGCAAGATCGCCGGCGCCATGGAGAACCGATTCGGTCTCGCCCTGGAGGCCGAACTGTCCGAGATGATCGAGCTCGACGGCACCCCGATGGCGACCGTCCCGCGGCAGGAGCAGATCATCGTCCACGATCAGGCGGTGTCCGATGTCCCCCAGGGCGGCAATGTCGATGCCGACGAGGATGGCGACGGTCGCGGCCGGGAGGAGGGCAGCGACTGCTCCGGCGCGGTCAGCGCCTGGGGTGCCTGCCTGTCGTCGGAAGAGTATGAGCAGGCGAAGGCGGACTACGACTTCGCCGCCAACCAGCAGAAGGTCGTCCGTGAGCTCGAACAGAACCTTCGGGAGAAGATCAACGAGGGCCTGGTCCAGGTCGAAACCGATGGCGACCTGACCATCGTTCGCTTTTCCAACGAGATCGCGTTCCCGTCGGGTGCCGCCGAGATGCGCGCCGACTTCAAGCGCGTCATCGACGGCGTTGTCCGGGTCGCGGGCGAACAGCAGGGCGAAATCGCGATCGGCGGCCATACTGACAACGTCCCGGTTTCCGGCGGTCCCTGGGGATCGAACTGGATGCTGTCGGCGGCCCGTGCGGTGGCGGTCGTCGAGTATATCGAGAGCACCGGCCTCGTCACGCCGGACCGCCTGTCGGCCGAGGGCTTCGGGGAGTTCCGCCCGCGCTCCACCAACTCGACCGCTGCCGGCCGGTCGGAAAACCGCCGGGTGGAGGTGATCCTGCGCCGCCCGGGCAGCGGCGAGAACGGCACCGGCGGCTGAGCCGCGCCCAGCAACAATCTAACCCTATCGGGGATCGTAGGCGTTCTTGGCGGCCCAGCCGCGCACGAACTTCTCCAGATCCGGGTCGATCGTCTTCGGCAAGACGACCTTGAGTGTTACGTAGTGGTCGCCCGGTTCGGCGTTCGCCGACACTGCCGGCACTCCCTTGCCGCGCACACGCAGGACCGTGCCGGTGTTGGCCCCGGCCGGGATGCGGAGCTTGACGGTGCCGGAGATGGTCGGCGCCGTGACCTCCGCCCCGAGCACGGCTTCGGGCAATGAGATCGCCAGATCGGAACGGATGTCGTTGCCGTCACGCCGGAACGACGCATGCGGACGCACGCGCACCGTCACCAGGGCATCGCCCGCGGTGCCGCCGCCCATGCCGGCCAACCCCTTGCCCTTCAGGCGCAACACCTGGGTTTCCTGGATGCCGGCCGGGATGGAGACCTCCAGGCTGGCGCCGGACATCATTTCGACTCGCTTGCGCGCGCCGTTCATGGCTTCCAGAAAGTCGATCGTCACTTCGTAGCGGGTGTCGGTACCGGAGATGCCGATCCCGGCCCCCCTGCCCGGCCCGCCGCCGGCCGAGCCGCGATCGCGGGTATCGCCGCCGCCCTGCCGGCCCCGCGCCCCGAAGATGTCGCCGAAGATGTCGGTGTCGCCGAGGTCGGAAAAGCGGAAGCCGCTCGACCGCCGACGCGCGGTGCGGGCACCCCGGCGCCCCTGTTCGCGGCCCTGTTCGTCGATCTCCCCCAGATCGAAGCGCTTGCGCCGCTGGGGATCGCCCAGGATCTCGAAGGCCGTGGAGACGGCCTTGAACTTCTCCTCGGCCTTGGCGTCGCCCTTGTTCAGATCCGGGTGATAGCGTTTCGCGAGACGACGAAAGGCCTGCTTGATCTCATCATCGGTCGCGGCCTTGCCGACTTCGAGGACGCGATAGGGGTCGGTCATGGACTGAGGGTTCCGAAACGGCATCGGGCCGGGGCCACTCGAGGTCCCCGGCCCGACTCCGGAAGATAGGCGAACCGCCGCCGCATCGCCAGGGCTGCGCGGCAGACGCCACACCGTAGGTCCCCTGCCCCTCTACTCAGCCGCCGTCCGTGCCATGCCGGCGACCTTGTCGAGGCCCTGGGAGAGGTCGCGGATGATGTCGTCCACATCTTCGAGACCGATCGACAGCCTGACCACATCCGGCCCAGCACCGGCAGCCGCAAGCGCGTCGGCATCCAGCTGGCGGTGGGTGGTCGAGGCCGGGTGGATGATCAGCGAGCGGGCGTCACCGATATTGGCCAGGTGGCTGAACAGCTCGACACTTTCGACGAGCTTGACGCCGGCCTCGTAGCCGCCCTTGACGCCGAAGGTGAAGACAGCGCCGGAGCCGTTCGGCAGATACTTCCGGGCGAGCGCATGATAGGGGCTCGACGGCAGGCCGGCATAGTTGACCCAGGCAACCCCCGGATGGGTGCTCAGGAACTCGGCGACCTTCTGGCCGTTCTCGCAATGGCGCTGCATGCGCAGGCTGAGGGTTTCGATCCCGAGCAGCGTGAGGAAGGCGTTCTGCGGCTGCTGGTTCGGGCCGAGGTCGCGCAGGCCGACCGCCTTGCCATGAAGCGTGAAGGCAAGTTCGCCGAAGGTCTCGGCGAAGATCAGGCCGTGATAGCCCGGCTCCGGCTGGGAGAGCGCCGGGAACTTGTCCGACGCGCGCCAGTCGAACTTGCCGCTGTCGACGACGGCGCCGCCCACCGAGGTGCCGTTGCCGGAGAGGAACTTGGTGGTCGAATGGACGACGATGGTCGCCCCGTATTCGATCGGCCGGCACAGATAGGGGGTGGCCATCGTGTTGTCGACGATGAGCGGCACGCCGGCATCCTCCGCGACCCGGGCCAGCGCCTCGATATCGCTCACGACGCCGCCGGGATTGGCGAGGCTTTCGCAGAAAATCGCCTTGGTCTTGTCGGTGATCGCCGCCTTCACGTTGTGCGGGCTGTCGGCGTCAACCATCGTCGACTGCCACCCGAAGGCGCGCGGGAAGCTGTTCTTGAACTGGTTGAGGGAGCCGCCATAGAGCTTGTTGGCGGCGACGAAGTGGTCGCCGGGGCCCATCAGCTGAAAGAATGCCAGCATCTGGGCCGCATGGCCGGAGGAGGTGCAGTTCGCCCCGGCCCCGCCTTCCAGGCTCGCGATCCGCTCCTCCAGCGCCGAAACGGTCGGGTTGGTGAGGCGCGAGTAGATGAAGCCGACCTTCTGCAGGTTGAACAGGGCGGCGGCATCGTCGACATCGTCAAAGACGAAGGACGTGGTCTGGTAGATCGGCGTCTGGCGCGCACCGGTGGCCGGGTCGGGCGCGGTCCCGGCATGGATCGAACGCGTGTTGAAGCCGAACTTGGGGGCGTCGGTCATTGCCGTCTCTCCTCTTCCTGGGGGTGGCCGGTCGCTCTCTCGCTGTTGACCGGCCGGTCATTGAAATCCTCGGGGGCGGCCCGGCGGGCTACATCAGCTTCTTGACCGCCTTCACCGGCCGCTTCCTGGACGTGATCACGTTCGACGCAATCCCGTGTCGCCCGATCTCCCCGAACAAGCGGGCGTATTCGATCTTCGGACAGCGGTTCATGACGACCTGAAGACCGGCCGTTTCCGCGACATCCGCTGCGGCGTCGTTGCGCACGCCGAGCTGCATCCACAGGACCTTGGCCCCGACATCGATCGCCTCCTGGGCGATCGGCTCGACGTCTTCGGGCTTGCGGAACACGTCGACCATGTCGATCGGCTCGTCGATCGCCTCCAGGTCGGGCACGACGATTTCCCCGAGGAGGTTCTCCCCCGCGGAACGGGGGTTGACCGGGATCACCCGGTAGCCCTTGGTCTGGAGATACTTCATCGCGAAATAGCTGGGCCGGGTCCAGTTGGTGCTGGCGCCGACCATCGCGATGACGCGGACGTCGTCGAGGATCGCCTTGATGTAGGCATCGTCGTAGCTGTCGTGGTTCATGCGACTTCTTCCTAACGCGGGCTCGCTCAGCGGTCTTCCCAGACCGGATCGCGCTTCTGGATGAAGGCGTCGATGCCCTCCTCCGCGTCCCGGGCCTGCATGTTCCGGGTCATCACCTGGCTGGTGTAGGCGTAGGCCTCCGCCAGGTCGAACTCGCGCTGACGATAGAACGCTTCCTTGCCGATCGACACCGTGAGCCTGGATTTGGAGGCGATCTGACGCGCCAGGGTCATTGTCGCCCCAGTCAGATCCTGCGCGGCCACGACCCGGTTGACGAGGCCCATCGCCTGCGCCGCCACGGCGTCCACCATGTCGCCGGTGAGCAGCATCTCCATTGCCTGCTTGGTCGAAACGACCCGGCTCAGCGCCACCATCGGGGTTGAACAGAAGAGCCCGATATTGACCCCCGGTGTCGCGAAGCGCGCGTCTTCCGATGCCACGGCGAGATCGCAGGTCGCGACCAGCTGGCAGCCGGCCGCACTGGCAACGCCCTGCACCTCCGCGATCACCGGCTGCGGCAGATGGGTGATCGCCAGCATGAGCTCGGAGCACTGGTCGAACAGCGCCTTGTAGAAGGCGGCCGTCGGCGTCCCGCGCACCTCCTTCAGGTCATGGCCGGCGGAGAACGCCGGGCCGTTCGCCGCCAGCACGACGACACGCACATCCCGGCTGTCGGCGATCGCCTCGAGCTCCGTCTTGAGCCGCGCCATGAGCGCGGTCGACAGCGGATTGCGCTGCCGCGGGCGGTTCAGGGTCAGGCGGACAATGCCCTGGGGCGTGTCTTCGCGGAGCAGGATGGGCTCTTCCGCGGCGATCTGGGGGGCGGCTGTGGCCATGTCGGCGGGACCCCGATTGCTTGTGGTGTCGCGATCAGTGAAGGGCGGATCATAACGCGCTCGAAGCCGGCGCGTCATGATCATGGCGATGGTCCGCGATCTCACGCCATAGATGAAGCCGATCCGAGACCCCGCGAGCCTGCTTTCGTGCCTGTCGCCCGATCCAGCATCACCACCGCCCGGCTGACCCTCCGCCCGCTGATGGCGGAAGATGCCGCCTTCCTGGCGACGGTGCTTGGCGATCCGGAGGTGATGGCCTTCAGCGAGGCAGGCGCGCTGGACGCGGGCGGTGTCCGTGCATGGCTCGCGGCGGAGATTGCGCGCAGCCCAGGCGGGTTTGCACGCCGGGCGATCTGCATCGCCGACACCGGGACGCTCATCGGCTATGCCGGCCTGACCCAGGACCGGGGGCGAGCCGCGAGGGACGCCGGCGAACTCGGGGTCCGGCTCGCGCGCAGGGCCTGGGGCCACGGCTACGCGAGCGAGGCGGCGACAGCCCTCTTGATTGCGGGTTTCCGCGATCACCGCCTCGCCGCCATCGAGGCCGAGGTCGACCCGGGCAACACGGCGTCCTGTCGGCTATGCGGGCGGCTCGGCTTGCGTGTCGTCGGGGAGGTCATGCACGAAGGCTACGACCATCCGGACCTTCTGTTCGCCCTCGAGCGGGCCGAAGCGATCCGGCGCTTTCCCCAAATCGCCCCTTGATCAGGCTGCCCGATGACCGAAGAGACACCTCTCATCACCCTTGAACAATTCCAGGAGATCATGGACGCGCCGCTGCCCGTCGCTGCCGAGGGCGGGCTCGAGGTCGTGGAGATCGGCTTCGGCTCCTGCAGCGTGCGCCAGCCCTTTCTGGAACGGTTCCTCAGACCCGGCGGCACGATCAGCGGACCGACCATGTTCGCAATGGCGGATGCGGCCCTGTGGGGGGCGACGATGTCGACGATCGGGCCGGTGGTGCTGGCCGTCACCACGTCGCTTACCATCAACTTCCTGAAGAAGCCGCCGCCGGGACCGCTGGTCGGCGACTGCCGCTTGCTCAAGCGCGGCAAGCGGCTGTGCTATGGGGAGGTCCTCATCCATTCGGAGGGCGACCCCGACCCGGTGGCGCATGCGACCGGCACCTATTCGATCCCGCCGGCGCGCTGATCTGCTGTGGTATTCCTATACCACAAAGCTAGATTGCTGGTTTTGTTGAGGAAATTGGACAGGCACCACAGTTGACCCTTGACCGCTGCGGACCGACGGGATAACAAGGAGCGAGATGCCGGCGGATGCGGGAGTTGTTCCGCGCCGCCGGCTTGTCTTTTCTCGAGACGTCGCTGTCAGGATCCGCCTTCCGATGCAGACCCAATCCGTAAAGCCCTCGGCCGTTGAGGCCAAATGGGTGGTGATCGATGCCGAGGGCGTTGTCCTCGGCCGGCTCGCCAGCCATATCGCGCTGCGCCTGCGCGGCAAGCACCGGCCGTTCTTCACGCCGCATATCGACTGCGGCGACAACGTCGTGGTGATCAACGCCGAGAAGGTGCGCCTCACCGGCAACAAGGCGCGTGACGACATCTTCTATTGGCACACTGGCTATCCGGGCGGCATCAAGGGCCGCTCCAAGGGCCAGATCCTGGAGGGCAAGTACCCGGAACGGGTGATCCTCAAGGCGGTCGAGCGGATGATGCCGCGCGGGCCCCTCGGCCGTCGCCAGATGGCGAAGCTGCGGGTCTATGCCGGCCCCGACCATCCCCATGGCGGCAACACGCCGGAACCGGTCGATTTCGCTGCGCGCAGCGCCAAGAACAAAAGGTAAGCCCGCCTGATGACCGATACCCTTACCAGTCTCGAGGATCTGGGCAGCCCCCCGGAACCGGAAATGATCGTGCCGGCGGAGCCGGTGATCGACCAGTTCGGCCGCTCCTATGCCACCGGCCGCCGCAAGGATGCGGTTGCCCGTGTGTGGATCAAGCCGGGCGTCGGCCGCGTCATCGTCAACGGCAAGGACCAGACGATCTACTTCGCCCGGCCGGTGCTGCGCATGCTGCTGCGCCAGCCGTTCGAACTGGTCAACCGGGCCGACCAGTTCGACGTCTTCTGCACCGTCACCGGCGGCGGCCTGTCGGGCCAGGCGGGCGCCGTGCGCCACGGCATTTCGCAGGCGCTGACCCTTTACGAACCGGGCCTTCGCCCGACGCTCAAGCATGCCGGCCTCCTGACCCGCGACCCGCGCGTGGTCGAGCGCAAGAAGTAC
>CAYNIS010000055.1:0-12863 GCA_964397055.1 uncultured Rhodospirillaceae bacterium
CGCAGTCCTCCCGGCTTGCCGAGATGTCGCCGGGGATGCCGATCAATCGACCGCGCAGCCCGGCCCAGGCGCGCCGGGCGCGGATGAAAAGCCCGCTTGCCTTGTCCCCGCGGAAGGCGAGGCGCGGTTCCATCGGCAGGCCGTGGCGGTAGATCTGCCAGGCGCGCGCGTTGTCGCCCGCCGCCGCGGCGAGGGCGGCCGTCAGCTGATTGTGCGTCTCGATCGGTTCGATCCGCGCGACCTCCGGTCGGGCGGTGCGCTGCGCCATCAGCGGCCGGGCCGCCTCCAGGGCGGCGGCGGCGATCGCATCGCTCTCCCGTGCGCGGGCGGCGTCGAGAGCTTCCAGCTCGCGCGCATCGCCGTGCCAGGCGAGGTATTCGCCGGCCAGCTCGCGCACGAACGGGTCTGCGCTGCCTAACTGGCCGACGACCAGCGCCCGGCTTTCGGGGTCGTCGGCGGTCTGGTAGGCGAGGGCGGCGATGCCGCCGGCGACCGGGTCGACCTCGTCCGCCTCCACCCCGGTCCAGGACCGGTGTCCGGGGTCGGCCGCCGTCCGCTCGATCATGCCGCGCGTCGCGCGCGTCAGATGCGGGTCGTGGTAGCGGGAGATGTGCCGGCTCAGGACCGGCCACATATGCGGCACCTCCATCAGGTAGTGGGTCCGCTTCAGGCTCGGCTCCTCCGGCTCGACGTGGTCGAGGGCGAAGGCGGCGACGTCGTGGCGCTCATCGTCGATCAGCGGCCGGCAGCACCGCGCCAGGCGCTCGAACCCCTCTCCCTTGACGATCACGATCGACGCCATCCGCCGCATCTCCGCATCGTCGTCGCCCAGAAAGGGTGCGACCTGGTCCAGGGCAACGGGATGCCAGCAGTATTGAAGGGCGTAGAAGGCGAGGGTCCGGTCGTTCCGGCCAGGGCTGTCGAGATGCGCCAGCACGCGGGGGACCGCGATCGGCCCGAGCATCTTCAGCGCCTCGGTCCGTTCCTTGACCTTGTGCTTCGCGCCCAGATCGTTGATGACGGCGTCGACGAACTGATCGAGCCGGGTCCGGGGCTGGGGCAGGGACATCTTCGGGTCCTTGTCGCGAGGGTGCCGCCAGCATAGCCGATAACCTCAAACGCGGGGATGCGCGTGGCATGGACAGGGTGGAGACCGAACGCCTGATCCTGCGCCCGTTCGAAGACGGCGACTTCGAGGCCTATTGTGCGATCCGCGCCAACCCGGCGGTCGCCCGCTGGCTGCCCGGCGGTGAGGCCGCCGTGGTCGAGGCGCGGGAGCGCACGCGCGTCATGTTCGAGGAGGCGGCGACACATTGGCTGGCGCGCCGCTACGGCATCTGGGGCGTCGTCTTGAGGGAAAGCGGCGTGCTGATCGGCCATTGCGGGCTGCGCCATCTCGACGAGTTCGACGAGACGGAGGTGCTCTACAGCCTCGACGACGCCCATTGGCGGCGTGGCTATGCCAGCGAGGCCGCGACGGCGAGCATCAACTTCGGGTTTGTCGAGGCTGGCCTCGACACGATCATGGCGATCACTCTCGACGACAACCTCGGATCACGCGGGGTGATGGAGAAGATCGGCATGGACTTCGCCGGCACGACGTCGTTCAAGGGGTACGAGGTGGTGCAGTATCGCTGCCGCCGCAACCCCTGGCTGGCGGCCCATGCCGCCGGCCGATCGGTAGGTGGGTAGCCACAGGTCGGGGAGGGTGAACAGATGCGCAACTATGCCTTTGCGTATGCCACGTTCCGCATTGCCCTGATGCTGGTCTCCATGGTGCCGCTTGCCTGGTACCTGATGGAAAGTCCCAAGCCCGAACTCGGCCTCGCCCCCCTGGTGGGCGGCGTTCCCCTGGCCGCGCTGTTGAGCCACGGCTGGGCGCAACTGCGCGCGACGCGCCCCCATCGGGGGTGGATCCTGGCGCTCCTGGCAACGCTTCTCGCCGGCGGTGTCGGCTATGGCGGCTGGGTGGCATTGCCCCATATCGAGGCCGCGGTGATGGGCGATCCGCTGATGATTGCCGGAGCCATGGGCGGCATCCTGATCGTCGCCCTGACCATCCAGCACATGCTGATCTGCGGGCTGGGCCTGCCCGACCACAGCCTGTTCAGCTTCGCCTGGTTCACGATCCACGTGTTCGGGGTCGCCGCCGGCACTGCCGCCGCCTTCGGCGCCTACTGGGGGATCGAGACATACCTCGGCTATGGAGAGGTGACCCGGCTGGCGCGGGACGACGTCGTCCTGTTCTCCATGGTCATCAGTGCCGGGGTCCTGGCACCGACGCTGCCGCACCTCCTCATGGTCTCGGCGCTGATCGACGAACTGGTCCCGGACGAGGTGACCGGCCGGTCCTCCGCCCGCTCGAAGAAAAAGAAGAAGAAAAAGCCGGCCTGAGGCGATCCGCCGCCGCCTCGTCGGCCCTGTCTCAGCCGTGGGCGAGCTTGTAGGCCGCGACCAGGCGGTTGGACAGGGACGCCTGCGTGATCTCACAGGTGCGGTCGAAGCGCAGCGGCGTCACCGAGATGGTGGCGTTGCGCGTCGCGGTGATGTCCGCGTCCTCCGGATGTTCCTTGTCGTGGCGCACGAAGCCGATCCAGTAGTAGTCGAGGCCGCGCCGGTCGGTGCGCTTCTCCACATCCATCCTGGGGATCGATCCGCGGCCCTGGCGGGTGACCGCGACACCGGCGACATCATCCGGGGCGACCGGCGGGAAGTTGATGTTCAAGACGATCTCGGGGTCGGTGTGCTCTTTCAGGATCGCCCGGATCAGTCCCGGCGCGTAGCGCTCCGCGGTCTCCCACGGGATCGCCTCGCCCGGGGTGAACTGCTGGGAAAGGGCGAGGCCGGGCACACCCAGCATCATGCCGGTCATCGCGGCGGACGTGGTGCCGGAATAGTTGAGGGCATCGCCCAGGTTGGCGCCGCGGTTGACCCCCGACAGCACCAGGTCCGGCGGGTTGTCGGTCATCACCTGGCCAAGCGCCATGATGATGCAGTCGGACGGCGTGCCGGTGACGGCGTAGCGGCGCGGGCCCCGCTCGACCAGCCGCAAGGGGTGGTGGATGGAGATCGAGTGCGAGACGCCCGACTGGTCGGTCGCCGGCGCGACGGTCCAGACCTCCTGCGCGATCTCCGCCGCGACGCGCTCCAGGAGGGCGATCCCCTCGGCGTCGATGCCGTCGTCATTGGTCACCAGAATCCGGCCGATCGGCCGGTCCGACGTCGCCGTGCCATCCACGCTCATGCTTCCCGACCTCCTGGCATGTCCGGCGCGGTTGACGCCGGGGCCTTCCTGCTGGTGAACTAATCGTTAACGAAGACGGCGCGCGAGAGGCGGCCGCTGGTGACGGGTGGTAGCCCAAACCACGGTCCCCGACAACGCGGGCGCCAGTTACGGGAGGAACCCTGCCTGGAGGCCGACACCATCCGGTGTCCGGCCCTCCTTTTTGTCCAGCCGTCAGCCGTTTGCCCGGGAGACGCCCCCCGTGTCGCCCGTCCGGTGGCCGCTGGCGTGCCCTTCATTTCCCCGTCCAAGGACCGAGAGTTAAGCCCCATGACCAACCCGATGTTCGATCTCTCCGGCAAAGTCGCCATCATCACCGGCTCCACCAAAGGCATCGGCAAGTCGATCGCCTGGCAAATGGCCCAGGCCGGGGCGAAGGTCACCATCTCCAGCCGCAAGGCCGATCTGTGTGACGAGGTGACCAAGGAATTCACCGACGCGGGCCTGGAGGCGATCTCGATCCCCTGCAACGTCTCCTCGAAGGAGGCGATGCAGCACCTGATCGACACCACCCTCAAGACCTGGGGGCGGCTCGACATCGTCGTCGGCAACGCCGCCGCCAACCCCTATGCCGGGCCGCTGCAGGGCCTGCCCGACGACGCCCTCGACAAGGTGATGTCGAACAACATCAAGTCGAACATCTGGCTGGCCCAGATGACCATGCCGCTGATGGCCCAGAACAAGGACGGTGCGTTCATCATCGTGTCCTCGATCGGCGGCCTCAAGGGCTCGACCGAACTCGGCGCCTACGCCATGACCAAGGCCGCCGACATCAACCTGGTCCGGTCGCTGGCGCTGGAATGGGGCCCGTCCAACATCCGGGTCAACGCAATCTGCCCGGGCCTGATCATGACCAACTTCGCGCGCCTTCTGTGGGAGGATCCGAACCGTCGCGAGAAGCGCGAGGGCGAGACCCCGCTGCGCCGCCTGGGTGAGCCGGACGACATCGGCGGTGTCGCCGTGTTCCTGGCCTCGCGCGCCGGCTCCTTCGTCACCGGCCAGGCGATCGTCGCCGACGGCGGCGTGCTCGCGTAACCCCGACCGGCGGCAAAGGATCCGATCCCGATGGAGGCACAACGCGTCCCGGTTCTGGAGCGGCATCGTTTCGACGAGGCCGCTCTCGACGCCTATCTCCGCAAGAACGTCCCGGCGATCGACAAGCCGATCACGGTCTTGCAGTTCCAGGGAGGGCAGTCGAACCCGACCTTCTTCGTGGAGAGCGGCGAGAACCGCTTCGTCATCCGCAAGAAGCCGCCCGGGGACCTGTTGCCATCGGCCCACCAGGTCGACCGCGAGTACAAGGTCATCACCGCCCTCGAGAATTCCGGGGTGCCGGTGCCGAAGACCCATGTCTTGTGCGAGGACAAGAGCGTCATCGGCACCGAGTTCTACGTGATGGACTTCGTCGAGGGGCGGGTGACCCAGGACCGGACCCTGCCGGACGTCACCCCGGCGGAGCGTCACGCCCTCTACCTCGACATGGTGCGGATCATGGCCGCCCTGCACGCGGTTGACTACGAGGCGGTGGGCCTCGGCGATTTCGGCCGCGCCGGCGGCTATGTCGCCCGCCAGATCAAGCGCTGGTCCGGCCTCTACGAACAGTCGAAGACCGGCGACCACCCGCATATGGTCAAGCTCACCAACTGGGTGCGGGACAACATCCCGACGGCTGACGAGACCACGGTCATCCATGGCGATTTCCGGCTCGGCAACTGCCTGATCCACCCGACCGAGCCCAGGATCGTCGCGGTGCTCGATTGGGAGCTGTCGACGCTGGGCCACCCGATCGCCGCCGACCTCGCCTACAACTCCATGGGCTGGTACCAGGGCGTCGACACGCGCCGCCCGACTTCCTCCGGCCTCGCCCATCTCGACCTCGCGGCCCACGGCATCCCGTCGATGGACGCCTATCTGGCCGAATACCTGAAGCACTCCGGCCGGGATCACATCCCCGACTGGGACTACTACATGGCCTTCTCCTTCTTCCGCTCGGCGGCCATCGTCGACGGTGTCTATGCGCGCGGGCTGCAGGGCAACAACGCCGATCCGACGGCCCTGTTGCTGGAGGGTGCCGCCGAGGAGACGGCCAGGATCGGCTGGCAGTTCGCGGTCAACGCCGGCGCCGGTTGAGCCGCCGGGGGTAAGCGCGGCGCGTTTCCGTTCGGGGTTGTTATCGGGGCTTATGCTTGGCAGCCTCCCGCCGATGACCGGCCTTACGACAGCCGCGCCCGCGACGACGCTGTTCACCTATGGCACGCTCCTGGACCCGGATGTCCGTCGGCTGGTCATGGGCGAACGCTGGGCCTTGCCCCACTACCGCCCCGGGCGGCTGACGGGCTGGCGCCGGTGCCGGGTGCGCGGCAGCATGTACCCGCTGCTGGTCGCAGCCCGCGGCCACGCCGTCGACGGCATGGTGCTGGAGGGGGTGGAGGCCGAGGCCGCCGCCCGCATCGCCTATTTCGAGAGCCACGAATACCTGCCGCGCCTCGCCCCCGTGCGCTGTCTCGCCACCGGTCACGCGATCACGAGCTGGGTGTTCCTGCCCTCCGCCGGCACGCCGGTCGATCATCGCGACTGGCGTTACGATGCCTGGGTCCGGCGGCACAAGCGCGCCTTCCTGCGCCTGGTGCGCTATTGGATGAACCTCTACGGGGCGACCGGGCCGGGCCTTGCCCACCCCCATCTGATCCGCGGCGGACGCCCCCTCGCGCGGCGTGGCGTGCGCGACGATCTGGGCTGATCCGCAGTCACCCGCGCGGCCATGGCGGGAGGCCTTGGCGGGCGCTTCCAAAGCGCGTAAACCGTCGCGGGCGAAAGCCCCGGCAGACAGGCTGCCGGCCCCTGCCCAGAAGACCGCAGACACCCCTTGTCCACCGATCCGACCGTGCCGCCCGCCGCGGCTGGCCCCGCCGATGCCGGTTCCGACACCGCGCCCGAACTCTCGGTGGTGGTGCCGGTGTGCAACGAGGCCGGCAACATCCATCCGCTGATCGCCGAGCTGCGCGCGGCCCTCGATCCCGTGGTGACGTACGAGATCATCTATGTCGACGACGGGTCGACCGATGACACCTTCGCGGAGCTGACCGAGGCACGGGCCGGGTTCGCGGGCTTGCGCGTGATCCGGCTCGCCCGCAATGCCGGCCAGTCGACCGCTTGGCGTGTCGGCATTCTGGCGGCCCGGGCGCCGTTGATCGCGACCCTGGACGGCGATGGCCAGAACGATCCGGCCGACATCCCGCGCATGATCGAACGCTACCGCGCGCCCGACGCCCCGGCCAACCTGCGTCTCATCGTCGGCTGGCGGGTGAAGCGCAATGACGACTGGCTGCGGCGCCTGTCCTCGCGCGTCGGCAACGGCGTGCGCGGATGGCTGCTGGCCGATGGCACGCCCGACACCGCCTGCGCGTTGAAGCTCTATTCACGCGACGCCTATCTCCTGATGCCGTTCTTCGACCATGTCCACCGGTTCATGCCCGCACTGTTCCAGCGCGACGGCTTCGCGGTCGAGCACATGCCGGTCAACCATCGCCCGCGCGTGCGCGGAGTCGCGAAATATGGTGTGATGAACCGGCTGTGGGTCAGCCTCGTCGACGTCCTTGGTGTCATGTGGCTCCTGCGCCGGACCCGGCGCGCCGAAATCGCCGAAGAGCTCTGATCCGCGAAGAGCGCTGACCGCTGCCGACCTTCGACCCGGCACCAGGACCGGTTATCCACCAAGAGGCCATGTTCGACGATCCCGCCGGCGCCCCCGCCGCTCTTCTCGCCTACATTCTGAGCGATCCGTGGATCCTGGTCGGCTTTGCCGGACAGTTCCTGTTCATGATGCGCTTCCTCGTCCAATGGGTGCATTCGGAGCGCCAGAAGCGGTCGATCATTCCGCCGGCCTTCTGGTTCTTCTCGATCGGCGGCGGCATCGTCCTCCTGTCCTATGCCATTTCCCGGCTCGATCCGGTGTTCATCGCGGGGCAGGGGCTGGGCCTGGTCATCTATGCCCGCAACCTCTACCTGATCTATGGCGTGAAGCATCCCGTGGCCAACGGCGACGAGCTCGAACAGGCCAAGCGCCTGATCGACGATCTGGAGGTTCGCATCCATGCCGCGAACGATTTCGCCGGGGCGAAAGCCGACCTCGCCGGGCCGATCGCCGAGCTGCAATCGCTGATGGCCAGAGCCACCCGGTGAGCGGCGGGGCGAAGGCATCGCCGTCGGTGATCCTTGTCAATGTCCCCTCAGCGCCTATGATCCCCGCCGACTTCCCCGCCTGATGCTCGAGGTATCCCGCGCATGACAGATGCAGCCCGCGATGTCGTCGCCGTCGGCAACGCCATTGTCGACGTTCTGACCCACACCACGGACACCTTCATTACGGAGGAGGGCCTGCCCAAGGGCGGCATGACCCTGATCGACGACGATCAGGCCCGCGCGCTCTACGACAAGCTCGGCCCCGCGGTCGAAATGTCCGGCGGGTCGGCGGCTAACACCGTCGCCGGGCTTGCCTCCTTCGGCTCCAAGGCCGGGTTCATCGGCAAGGTCCGCAACGACCAGCTGGGCGATGTCTTCCGCCACGACATCAAGGCGATCGGCGTCGACTTCCCGACCGGAGCCTTGGGCGACGGTGCCTCGACGGCGCGGTGCCTGATCCTGATCACGCCGGATGCCCAGCGCACCATGGCGACGTATCTCGGGGCCGCCCAGTCGCTGTCGCCGGACGATATCGACCCCGACTTCATCAAGAGTGCCAAGGTGACCTATCTGGAGGGGTACCTGTTCGACCCGCCGGAAGCCAAGCGCGCCTTCGTCCGAGCGGCGGAGGTCGCGCATGATGCCGGCCGCCAGGTGTCCTTGAGCCTCTCCGACGAGTTCTGCGTTGACCGCCACCGGGCCGATTTCCGGGAGCTCGTGAAGGGCCATGTCGACATCCTGTTCGCCAACGAGCAGGAGATCATGTCGCTCTACGAGACCGACGATTTCGACAAGGCGGCGGCCGCCGCCCGGGCGGAATGCAAGCTCGCCTGCTTGACCCGCAGCGAGAAGGGCTCGCTGATCATCGGCGACGGCATCACCTTCAACATCCCGGTCATGCCGGTCGAGCATGTCGTCGACACCACCGGTGCCGGCGACCTCTACGCCGCCGGCTTCCTGCACGGCTACACGGACGGCCGGCCGCTCTACGAGTGCGGGCAACTCGCCAGCCTCGCGGCCGCGGAAGTGATCAGCCATGTCGGGGCCCGGCCGGAGGCCAATCTGCGCCTGCTCGCCGATGAGCGGCTCGACAATTAGGCGGCCCGCTCTTCTGGGCTGCCTGCTGGCTGCCCTGATCGCCGCCTGTGACGACGGGCGGGTCGCCGTCGTCTATGGACGCTGGGGGGTCGCCAGCCTGTCGAACTGCCGCGGCGATCGCGACGTCATCGCCTTCTCCGCCGAACAGGCGCGTTTCTCCCGCGATGGGGAGATCGTGGACGAGCGGCAGGTCACCTATCGCCTGGAAACCGTCGGGGGCGAGACCGAGATCGCCGTCCGCGATGTGGAGGCGCCGGACACGGACTATTTCCTCTTCCGCCTGATCGATGCCGATCGGCTGGAGCTGATCGAGACTGCCGCGGGCGGCGAGAGCCGCGCGCCGGAGGGCTTCCAGCTGGTGCGCTGTCTGCGCTGACCCCGGTCGGCAAAACCATTTCCTTCATGGGGGAATGGTCGGGCTGCCGGTTCGTCCCGTATGGTATGCAGGCGAAGCCTGAGGGAGGCTTACCCTGCGTGTCGCAAGAGAGGGAGCCCGCGCAATGTCGATCCAGTCGTTCCCGTTCGTCCGTTCCACCGCAGCGCTCTTGGCGGCCGCCGGCTTGAGCGCCGTCGCCGCGGTCGCAACGCCCGCCCCTGCCGCCGCACAGGAGGTCGGCGAGGTGTCCCGCCTGTCCGGCCGGGCGGCGATCGTGCGCAGCGGGCGGCGTGGCCCGGCCGCCACCGAGCAGCCGGTATTCTTCCAGGACCGCGCGGAGACCGGGGCGGCCTCCCGCCTTGCGCTGGCCCTGATCGACGGCAGCGAGGTGACCCTGGGTGAGAACGCGAGCGTGGTGGTCGACCGTTTCCTGTTCGACCCGGCGGCGGGGCAGGGGGCCATAACCCTGTCGACCACCGGCGCCTTTCTGTTCAAGGGCGGGGAGATCGACGACGTCGACGGTGCGGAACTGGTCATTGAAACCCCGTTCGCGATCATCGGCGTGCGCGGCACGGAGGTCTGGGGCGGCCCAATCGACGGCGGCTATGGCGTGTTCCTCTCCGAGGGAGAGGTCTCGGTTACCGCCGGCGGGGCGACCCATTCGCTCTCGACCCCGGGGGAGGGGGTTCAGATCGACCTCTCCTCCGGTACGGCGGATGCCGTGCGCGTCTGGGGCCGGGCCAAGGTCGACCGCGCGCTCGGCGCCGTCTTCTTCGCGCCGGAAGATCAGGAATAGCCCGGATCATGCGCCGGCTTTCCCCGCCGGTTGTCAGCCGGCGGGGGGCCATGTCGGGGCTCGGACGCTACTGAAGGGCGAGCGACACCTGGACGATCGACGGATCGTCCTTGTGTTCGTGACGGCTGAAACCGAGTTCCTGGCACAGGCGCAGCATGCCGGAGTTTTCCCGCAGCACCTCCCCGAACACCTCCTTCAGGCCGCGATCCTTGGCGTAGGCGATGATCTCGTCCATCAGCTGGTGGCCGAGCCCATGGCCCTTGAGGTCGGAGCGCACCATGATCGCGTATTCAGCACGGGTGTTGTCCGGATCGGCGGAAATGCGCACGATCCCCGCCAGCTGGTCGCCCGCCCCGTTGGTCTTGGCGCCATCCTCCTTCAGGCAGACGAACGCCATCTCGCGGTTGTAGTCGATCTGGGTCAGCCGCGCGGTCAGCGACGGCGACAGGCGCTTCAGCGGCGCGAAGAACCGCAGGCGGATGTCGTCGATGTTCTGCTGAGCGATCATGTCGTGGAGCAGTGGCGCATCTTCCGGCCGGATCGGGCGCAGGACGAAGCGTTCGCCGTCAGCCCCCTCCAGCACCTTTTCCAGCGCTTTGGGATAGGGCCGGATCGCGAGGCGCGCATCGCCGGGCCGCTCCGGCCGCGCGACCTTGATCCGGGCGTCGAGCGCCTGGACGCCGTTCTCGTTCGCGAAGAGGGGGTTGATGTCGAGTTCGGCGACCTCGTCGAGGTCGGCCACCAGTTGTGAGATCTTGACCAGCGTGAGTGCGATCTCGTCGAGGTTCGCCGCCGGCCGGTCCCGATAGCCGGCGAGGAGCTTGGCGATCCGTGTGCGCTCGATCAGGTCGGCGGCAAGACGCAGGTTGAGCGGCGGCAGGGCGAGTGCCTGATCCTGGATCACCTCGACCGCGGTACCGCCCTCTCCGAACAGCAGGACCGGGCCGAACAGTGGGTCGTCGGTCATGCCGATGATCAGCTCGTGAGCGCCCGGCATGTCGGCCATTTCCTGGACCGTCACGCCGTCGATCCGCGCGTCCGGGAAGTCGGCCGAGATCTTGTCCAGCATGGCCTGCGTTGCGGCCCGGACCGCTTCGGGTGTCGCGAGGTTGAGGACCACGCCGCCGACATCCGACTTGTGGGTGATGTCCGGCGACAGGATCTTGACCGCCACGGTCTTGCCGATCCTGGCTGCGACCTCCGCCGCGGCCTCGGCCGTCGCCGCCTCCACCGTTTCGACCACCGGCACGCCGTAGCACTTCAGGACCTGCTTCGCCTCCGGCTCGGTCAGCCATTCGCGGCCGGCGGCCATGACCCGGTTCAGGATCGCCCGGGCCGCGTCGCAGTCCGGTGAGAAGGTGTCCGGCACGGAGGCCGGGGTCTCCATCAGCAGTTCCTGGTTCTTCTTGTACTGCATCAGATGGAGGAAGCCCTTGGCCGCCTCCTCCGGCGTGTCGAAGGTCGGGATGCGCGCGGTGGTGAACATCTCGCGCGCTTCGCGCGGGGCCTCGACGCCGAGCCAGCTGGTCAAAAGGGTCGCGTGCTTGCCCGTGACCGCCTCGACCACCGCCTGGGCGGCGTCGGAGCTGTCGGCGATCGCGGTCGGGCAGTTCAGGGTCAGGATGACGTCCGCCCCCGGATCGTCGAGCAGCAGGGTGAGCGCGTCGGCATAGCGCTTGCCCGGCGCGTCGCCGATGATGTCGACCGGGTTGCCGCGCGACCAGGTCGCCGGCATCACCTTGTCCAGGGCCTCGATCGTCTCCGGCTTGAGCTCGGCCAGCCGGCCGCCTTCCTTGACCACCGCGTCGGTCGCGATGACGCCGATGCCGCCGCCGTTGGTCAGGATCGCCACCCGGTCGCCGCGCGGCTTCACCCCCATGCCGATGGTCTCGGCCGCGGCGAACAGCTCGCTCATGGTGTCGACGCGCAGCATGCCGGCGCGCCGGAAGGCGGCGTCATAAACCGCGTCGGCGCCGGCCAGGGCCCCGGTGTGGGAACTGGCGGCCGCCGCCGCCTCGTTCGAGCGCCCGGCCTTGATGCAGATCACCGGCTTGGCGCGGGCCGCCGCCCGGGCCGCCGACATGAACTTCCGGGCATCCCGGATCGCCTCGATATAGAGGAGGATCGCCTTGGTGTCCGGGTCCTGGGCCAGGTAGTCGAGGATGTCGCCGAAGTCGACATCCGCCACGTCGCCGACCGAGGCGAGGGCCGAAAAACCCAGACCGTGGGCGGTCGCCCAGTCGACGATCGAGGTCAGGACCGCACCCGACTGGGCAATACAGGCGATGTCGCCCTTCTTCGGCGGCACATGGCAGAAGCTGGCATTGAGGCCGATCGGCGGGATCATCACGCCCAGGCAATTGGGCCCGACGATGCGGATCAGGTGCGGGGCGGCGCGGTCGACCAGTTCCTGCTGCAGGCGCTCGCCCTCCTCCCCCATTTCGGCGAAGCCGGCGGTGATCACCACCACCCCCTTGGTGCCCTTCTCGCCCAGTTCGTCGATCAGGCCGGGGATGTGCTGGGGCGGGGTCGCGATGACGGCGAGGTCGGGGACGATCGGCAAATCGGCGATCGTGTTGTAGGAGAGCACGCCGTGGATCGAGGTTTCCTTCGGGTTGACCGGCATGATCGGCCCGTCGAAGCCCGAGTTGAAGAGGTTGTGCGCGACCACGGCCCCGATCGAGCCGGGGCGGCGGCTGGCGCCAATGAGCGCGATCGATGCCGGCCGGAAGATGCGGTCGAGATTGCGAACGGTCATCGTCTGCCCCCTTCGGGTATCGGAAGCTGTGCCTTTTGAAGCTTGCACGGCATAAGGGTCGGCACGCCCTGGACGGGCGTCCGCAGTCCGTTGATAGCGGTGAGGGGTTACCAGAAAGCAAATGCCCGGGGGCGTCGGCGGCAATTCATGCTGCGTTGCGACATTTATCCCGGGTTGTGGTTGCCGAGGGCAGCCTCGTAGGCGCGCCGTGCCTCCGCGCCGAACGCCATGAAGCGTACCTCTTCCAGGCCCTGGTAGGCGTGTTTGCGGACCGTCTCGACCGCGACCAGAGCGGCCGGCCCGGCCGGGTAGCCGTAGACGCCGGTCGAGATCGCCGGGAAGGCGATGGTGCGCACCGTCTCCCCGGCCG
>CAYNIS010000056.1:0-12716 GCA_964397055.1 uncultured Rhodospirillaceae bacterium
CACGCCGGGCGCCGGGCCGGTCGGAGCCGCGGCCGCGGCCGGTGCGGGAGCCGCCGGCGGGACCGGTGGCGGCACGGCCGGGCTGGTAACCGGGGCCGGGCCGGGGGTCGGCGGGGGTCGCGACAGGGCCGGCGCCGGAGATGGGGCCGGCGCCGCGGCGGTGGCTTGAGGCAACGGCGGTGGTGGCGGCGGCAGGGTTCCGGCTGCCGGCGCGGCTGCCAGAGGTGTCGGCGGCGGCAGGGACGCGGTCGGCTGGGCTGCGGTCGGCTGGGCGGGCGAGTCCAGGACGGCCACCGGAGCACCGCCCGAGACGACCCCTGGCGGCGTGGTCAGGCTCGGCCCCGGTCGGCTGACAGGTGCCGGCGGGCGCGCTGCCGAAGCCGCGGCGGCGGGGACCGACGCGGCCGGCTCCGGCGAAGGCGGCGGGGGCAGAGGGGCCAGAGCAGCGGGCGCCGGCTGGGCCACCGCCTGCGGTGCGACGGGCGGCGGCGGGGGCGACAGCGGAGCCGGCGGCGTCGGCTCCGGAATGGCCGTCGGCGCCACGGCCGCGGCCGGGGTTTGCGGCACGGCCGGCGGCGGGCGCGGATCGGACGGCAGCGCCCGTCCCGCTTGGGCGAGTTCGCGCGGACGGGCGGACTCGCCGACCTGAAAATATCGCCAGGCGCGGGCGCCCGACGGGTCCTCCGACCGCACCAGGAAGGTCCCGGACGCGCTGGCGGCAATGATCAGGGGCGCGCCCGATGCGACCATCGCGGCATCGGTCACCACGCGACCGGTGTCGGCCTGGACGACGCTGGCTCGTACCTCCTCCGCCCCGGCGTCGAGCGCAAGCCGGACCGGAAGGTCGGGCGGAACCACCGGTATGCCGCCTTCGACCCTGAATTCGCTGGCCAGCCTCAGCCCCTCGAAGGACGGCACGGGTGCCGGCGGCGGGCCGTCCAGCGACAGTATCGGGTCGCCGATCAGCGCGATTTCCGCCATCGCCTGCGCTTCCCGAGCCCCGGCCTCGCCGCCGACGGCAAGGGCCGCCACCGCCATCGCATCACCAAGGCGACGCACGCCTTCGCGCTGGGCAACCAGAAATGCAATGACGAAGTCCGGCAGCGGGCCGAACCGTTCCGGCCGGATCAGGCCGTTCTCGAGCCCGAAGCGCTCGGCATAGCGGGCCGGACGGACGCCGGCCAGGAGGCCGATGCCGGCCCCGTCGGCGAGCAGGATCGCCTCGCCCGCGCCGACGCCGTCGATGTCTTCCGGGTTCGGCCGCAACACCTGATCGAAGGCGCAGTCGGCACAGCCCGGCGAAAGAACGAGCGGCAGCGTGTCGCGGAACGGCAGCGTCAGCATCTGGGAGGAACTGACGCGTTCGCCAGGCGAAACGCCAAGCCCATCGCCCGCACCGTCGCCGGCCACCACCAGCACGGAGGCACGCTGCCGGGCCAGTGCTGTCAACAGGTCCCCGGCGCTCGCCCTGCCCTCACTGCCGAAGAAGGTCAACGGCTCCTGACCGATGACGCCGTTCGACTGCAGGCCGAGATAGAGGAGCTCGCCCGCCGGCACGGCGTTGCCGCGCGGATTGCCGCCGAAGAAGACCAGCGGTGCCGGCAGCGCCCGATCCCGCGTCCGGTACCAGCGCTCATACTTGGCGGCGACCGCCAGCGCATCCTCAACCCGGCGCACGGGGATGCGGCCGACCCCCCATTCATACGCGACCTCCAGCCGGGGCGAGCCGTAGAAGATGTCGGAGGCGACCCAGTTCGCCGCTGTGTCCTGCGCGGGGTCGTTGGCGAGGTCGTCCCCGCCCGGACCGGATCGCGGCAGCCGGAAATAGTAGCTGGGCGGCACCGCGGAGCCGTCACCGAGGACCAGAACGCCGAGGATGTCGGCCTCAGCCGCGATTTCCTGCACGCGGGCGACGATCTTGCGCGCCAGTTCGAAGTCGTAGGCGCGGATGCCGGCGGCCTCGCCGTCACGGCTTGCCCAGCCCGGGAACGGTACCAGGAAGCCGGGGTCGTCGCGCGACCGGTCGAGCTCATCGATCGAAACCAGGATCGCCTCGACCCGCTCAAAGGATCGGTGCAGGCCCGCGAAGGCCTCCGCCGCCTCCCGGAACTCGTCGCGATAGAGGATGACCGACCGGCCGCTCTGCAACGGTTCGACAGGGGGCGCTGCGGCCTCGACCGGGAGGGTGAGGCTGGCGGTCTCGCGCGGCGGCGCTTCCTCGGTACAGGCGCCGACGACCAGCGCGATCAGTCCGACAAGCATCCTGGCGCATTTTCCGAACCACCGGGCCGATTCCGTCCGGCTGGAAAATGCTCTTGCGATCCAGTTCATGCCCGGCCTCATCCGATCCGCGCGGCACCCGACCGGACCCCTCGTCGAAGAAATGACGGGCCGGTTCGGTCTCCGGGACTTCTTGCCACCTGGGGCGAAGACTTGTCGATGCCCCGATTCGGGTAATTCCGGGGCGGGTCCGTCAAGACTCCGGCGGCAGACCCAGCCGGATCGGCCCGCGCGCGGCCAGCGGATCGACCGGCCGGCCCCGCTGGGTGGCGACGATGCGGCCCTCCGCCACCAGGGCAGCGGCGACTCTTCGCACATCTGGCATCAGGGCGCGCCAGTCATCGGATGCAGCGCTCCCGGCGAGCGCGCGCGCCGCCTCCGACGGGCAAAGGGTCTTGGCCGCCCCGCGCGCCTCGGCGAGGGCGAGGATCGCCGCAGCGATCGTCCGGTCGTCGACCACAACCCGGCCGTCGATCATAGCAAGGTCCACCCCAGCCACTGGCCGGGATCGGCCAGCACCTCGGGACCAAGCCCCTCGGCGTAGGCAGCGGCCGCAGTCTCGCGCACACGATCGACCGGCAGCGGCGCCCCCAGCGTGACCAGATGGTGGTCCGCACCGACCCGCCGGGCATAGGCGGGGATGAGGGCCGCCCCGGTCAGGCGCGCAAGCTCGATGGCCCCCGGCGCCAGCACAATGCAGCCCTCCAGGAAGGGAACCTCGACCGGCCGGCGTGCCTGCCGATTGACGGTGATCGAGACCACGCCATTGTCGGCGAGGACCCGCATCAGCGGCCGCAGGCCCTGCTGCGCCCCGTCGTCGGACAAGAGGACACGGGCGTTCAGATAGGGATCCTCGACCCGGCGCTGGACCGGGTTGAGGACATGGCGGCTGACCCAGGATCCGGAGAAGCCGTGGCTCGGTCGCGACAGATGGGTGACCGCGAGCCCGGCCCGGTGCCAGGCGACCTTGGCGGCGAGATCGCAATGGGCGGTGAACGCGACCCAGAGGATTACGCCCCGTCCCGACGCGCGGGCGCGTTCGACATTCCCAAGGCCCTCGATCTCGACGCTCGGCGCCCAGGACCCGCGCATCAGACGGACCGGGGACCAGCACTTGAGCATCTGGAGGCGCGACAGGATCGCCTCCGCCGCCATGGCGCGAATGGTGGCGTCCGGGTCCACCCCGGGGCCGGCGGTTCGGGCGATGGCTGCGCCGAGGGCCGGCCGGTCGTCGGCAAGCATCGGTTCGGCAAGGCCGCCGATGGCCCGGGTCAGGCCCGGCCACCGGCGCGCGTCGGCGGTCCAGGCGGCGACCGCCAGGAACGGCAGCCCGGCCAGCGTCGCGAGGTCGGTCGCGTTGACCAGGGCCTCGTCGCTGGCCGTGCCCACACCGTCGGCAGCGCCGGCCTGCGGCACTAGCCGGTGCGCCTCAGCGCGTTGCGGCCGAGACGGGTCAGGACATCCCAGATCGGGCCGGGGAACTTGTGCATCTCCGCCAGAACCTGGGTGAATGCGTCGACGAAAGCGTCGGCGTCCTCCTCCTCCAGCATCAGGGGCGGGATCAGCTTGATGATGTCGATGCCGTGGCCGGCGACCTGGGTCAGCATGCGGTGGTCCTGGAACAGCGGGATCACCGCCGCTTGCGTGAACAGGCTGGGATCCATGCGATGCGCCATGGTCCAGGCGGTCCTGAGGGACAGCGAGCGCGGCTCGCCGAACTCGATGCCGATCATCAGGCCGCGGCCGCGCACGTCCTTCAGGAACTCGTGCGCCGGCACCAGAGCCTCCAGCGCGGCCAGCAACCTGGCCCCGGTCTTCGCCGCCCGCTCGACCAAGCGCTCCTCGTCCATCACGGAGAGCGTGGCGAGGCCGGCGACCATGGCGAGATCGCCCTGGCCGAAGGTCGAGGAATGGATGACCGCCCGGTCGAGGGACGAGTAGACCTTGTCGTGGATGCGCCGCCGGGTCAGGACCGCGCCGATCGGCACGTAGCCGCCGGAGAGTGCCTTCGACAGGACGACGATGTCGGGGTCGACGTCGCCGTCATGCTCGACCGCCAGGAACTTGCCGGTGCGCCCCATGCCGGTCTGCACTTCATCCGCGACGAACAGCGTGTCATAGCGCCGGCACAGCCGGGCCGCGTCTGCCAGGTAGCCGGGGCGCGGAATGTTCACCCCCTTGCCCTGGATCGGCTCGATCACGAAGGCCGCGACGTCGCGCAGGCGCAACGCCGCCTCCAGGGCCGCGAGATCGTCGAACGGCACCCGCCGGCAGTCGGCGAGATGGGGTCCGAACGGCTCCCGGAACATGGGCTCGCCGTTGATCGCCAAGGCCCCCATGGTGAGGCCGTGGTAGGCCTTGGTCGCGTAGAGGATGCCGGGCCGGCCGGTCGCGGCCCGTGCGAACTTGATCGCCGCTTCCACTGCTTCGGTGCCGGAATTGGCGAAGTAGACCCGGTCCAGCTTGTTCGGCATGTGCTTTTTCAGGGCATCGGCCAGGAGCCCGGCCAGGACGGGGGCGTCCATCTGCACAAGGCTCGCCCCGTCCTTGTCGAGGTAGTCGGCGAGTGCCTGGCGCACGACCGGGTGATTGCGCCCGATGTTATGGACGCCATAGCCCGCCAGCATGTCGGTGTAGCGGAAGCCGCGGTCGTCCCACAGATGGGCGCCGCGGGCGCGGATGTAGCCGCGGTCGAAACCGATGGTCTTCAGGACCTGGGCGAAGCGCGGATTGACATGCGCCTCGTGCAGGCCGATGCCCTGGCCGGCGGCGGTCCTGAGGGCGGTTTCCAGATCAAACGGCATGGCAACGGTTCCCCATCGGCCGCCGGCTTCCTTCGCCCGACGGCACCGGGCCATAGTGGCATTCCGCGACGCCCCTGCAACATGAAGCGACGAACCGCCGAAGCCTCGGGCTTGTGCAAAAGCTGCATGACCGATGCCGCAGGCTCGCATGGTTCACGCGCCGTCGGCTTAACCTGAAAGTGAGGCTTCCGGGGCGATGATCGACCCCGCGAGGTTATGCGGGATCGGGAGCCCGCGAATGCCGCGCTTTCAGGAGGCTCACGATGACCGATCCGCTGGCGACCGCTTCGACCGAACAGACCCTGGCCCGCGCGCGCGCCGCCATCGACGCCCAGACCACCTATCGCCTCGGCGCCGGTGGCCGCGATCCGAGCCAGCCGATGGCCGGAGAGATCGACTGTTCGGGCTTCGTCAGCCACGCGATGGGCATCCCGCGCCAGTTCCCGCCGGGGCAGAACAGCTGGATCTTCACGGACTCGATCTACAACGGCACCGGCGGCAACACCCAGGAGGCGGCGGGCGGATCGCCGCCCTTCAACGAGGTGCCGCCGGATCAGGCGAGGCCCGGCGACCTGATCGTCTACGGTTCCCAGTACAGCAATGGCGAGCGCACCCGGATCGGGCATGTCGGCATCATTTCGGAGGTCAATCCGGACGGCAGCTTCCAGGTCATCCACTCCTCCTCCTCCGCCTCACGCCGGCACGGGGATTCGACCCTGGAAACGGATTCGAGCGCGTTCCAGCGGCAGAATGCCGACGGCACCTGGTCGATGCGCAACGGCAGCCGGGTCATGCGGCCGGACTACGATGCGATGCGCACCGCAGCGGGGGTAGAGCCGGACCCGTCGCTGTCACAAGGGGCGGACGGCCCGCGTCAGGTGATCCAGTTGGAGCCGATCGAGATCCAGGGGGACGTCCCGCCCCAGCCCAACCTGTCGATCGACCTCGGCCAGGGCGGCGGCGTCGGCCAGGATGACCTCTCCCTCCACGACGTCTCGCACGAAGGCCAGATGAGCGTCGATCAGCCCGCCGACCCGCGCGTCCAGGTGATGGGCCAACTGACCGGCCAGCAGGTCGGCAGCGCCATCAACCAGTCACTGGGCGGGCCCCTGGGCCGGGCCGTGGGCGCCGCCGGCGGGGCGACCGTTTCCGAGTGGGTCCAGACCAACTCGATGAGTTCGATGAACTGGCTCCACGCCGCCAACGGCAACGTCTTCCTGGCCGCGCAGAACCTCGCCCGCACCTTTGCGGTCCACATTGCCGGCACCCTGGCGGATGCCCGCGCCAACGGCGTCAGCCTCGGCGTTCAGGGCTACGGCACCGAGACGGTCGGCATGTCGATGTCACCGGACGAGACGGTGGGGCTGGGCCAGAGCCTTTCCGACCCGAACGGCGCCTCCAGCTTCCAGAGCTATGTCAACGACGGTATCGATTCGCCGGGGATGGACAACACCAGCCCGGGCCGGCGCACACGCCTGGACAACACCGGCCTCAACCTGCCGAGCCAGGAGTCGACCAACCCGCCGATCAATGCGGTCGACCAGGACATGAACCTGGACCAGAACAACACCATGGGCGGCCCGCGCCAGAACCGCGGCAGCATGGGCATGAGCATGACCCGCATGGCCTGAGGCGGGGCCCTTCGCATGCGGATCCTGGTGATCCGTGGCTGACGTACCCCGGTTCCCTGCCTAAACTGCGCTCCGAAGACGGGCCAAGGAGGGAGCCGAACCATGACCGATGCCGTGACCTACCGCCGCGAAGACGACATCGCCTTCGTGACCCTGAACCGGGCCGACAAGCGCAACCGGCTCGACGCCGACATCGTGGCCGGCGCGGAAGCCGCCTGGCAGGCGTTCATGGCGGACGAGGCCGCGCGCTGCGCGGTCGTTCATGCCGACGGTGCCCATTTCTCCGTCGGGGCCGACCTGAACGCCATTCCGCACGACCTCTATCGCGCGATCCCGAGTGTCGGCGTCGCGGTTGACAAGCCGGTGGTGGCGGCAGTCAACGGCTGGTGCGTGGGCGGCGCCATGGTGATGACCACCATGTGCGACCTGCTGGTCGCGGCCGACGACGCCATCTTCAGCTATCCCGAGGTCAAGATCGGGTTTTCCGGCGGCCTGATCTCCAACCTCGCCACCCGCATCCCGCACAAGGTCGCGATGGAACTGCTCCTGGTCGGCGAGCCGGTCAGTGCCGCGCGCATGTATGAGGTCGGCTACGTCAACAAGCTGGCCCCGGCGGCCGAGACACTGGCAGCCGCCACCGAGTACGCGCGCAAGATCGCGTCGGGCGCGCCGCTTTCGGCCCGCATGCTGAAGCGCTTCTCGGCCGAAGCCCTGCCCAAGGGCCCGACCGAGGTCGCCGGCATCGCCCGCTCCCAGGTCGCGGTCCTAAATGCGTCCGACGACCTCAACGAGGGGCTGGCGGCGTTCAAGGAAAAGCGCGCGCCCAGGTTCGCCGGTCGCTGACGGGCAGCGCGGCGGCGGCCATCGAACGAAAGGGACTATTTTCGTTTTTCGCGGCGACGGGTCATCGGGGCTGCGACATTCTGCGTAGTACCCGGTGCCTGCCTTCATCTCGGCCCCGAAACGCCCGGACCCGTCATCCCGTGAAGACCCCGACCCTTCTGGCCATGCCCGTTCTGGCCATGCCCGTTCTGGCCTTGCCCCGCCTTGCACTCGCCGTCCTGGCGCTCACCGGCTGTGGCCTGCTCGCCCCCCTGCCGGAGGCAACGACGCTCGACCTGCGCCTCGCCCAGTTCCCGACCGAAAACCTCGATCTCGACCGACCGGTCGAGGTCCGCTGGAACGAGAACCAGGTGCCGTGGATCACGGCGGAGAGCGACCGCGACCTCGCCTATGCGCTGGGCCTGGTCCAGGGTCATCTCCGGCTTGGCCAGATCACTTTCCTGAAGCGGGTTTCCCAGGGCCGCATCGCCGAAAGCGGCGGCCCGCTGGCCGTGGACTTCGACGAGGCCATACGCGGGCTCGACTTCGGTCGGGCGGCCGGCGAGATCGAAGCCAACCTGCCGGAGGCGACCCGGGTGTGGCTGGAGGCCTTCGTCGCCGGGCTCAACCACGCCCAGGACAAGATCGTCGCCGAACGTCGGTTGCCGATGGAATTCCCGGTGCTGGGATTCGCGACTGAACGGTTCACGGTCCAGGACATCCTGACCATCGGACGCATCGTCTCGATCGACATCAACTGGGGCCGCTACATCAACCTCCTGCCCCTGCGGGAGCGCGACGACTGGGCGGATACCTGGGCGACGTACCTGGAGACGGGTGCTGCCGCCACCCCCTCCTACGACCCCGAAAGCCCGGCCCGCCTGCGCTTCCTGACGGAGTTCCTGGAGAACATGTCGAAGACCGGCTCCAACGCGTTCGCCATCGCCGGATCACGCACCGCGACCGGTGGCGCGATGATCGCGTCCGACCCGCATCTCGGCATCACCGCCCCGTCGACCTGGGTCCTGGTCGGCATCCGCACACCGACCCAGGAGGTCGTCGGCTTCATGCCGCCGGGCCTGCCGCTGATCGGCATCGGTCGCAACCGCGACATCGCCTGGGGCGGTACGAACATGCATTCCGCCAATTCCGACTTCGTCGACGTTTCCGACCTGCCGCCCCAGGCCTTCCGCGATCGGGTGGAGCCGATCAGGGTGCGCTGGTGGTTCGACACCGAACGCACGATCCGCGAAACCGACTATGGCCCGGTGATCAGCGACAGCGCGCTGATCGACACCTCCTCGACCGTGGCGCTGCGCTGGATCGGGCACCTGCCGTCCGACGAATTCTCCGCAATGCTCGGCGTCCACCGCGCGGACGACTTCGACGGCTTCCGTTCGGCGCTTTCCAAATTCGCGCTGTCGCCGCAGAACTTCGTCTATGCCGATGACGAGGGCCGGGTCGGCCTGGTGACGGCGACCCACCTGCCGGACCGTCCGCTCGGCTTCCCGGACGACGTCCTGCAAGAGCCCGACGGCCCGAACGACTGGAACCGGATCTGGACCGCGAGCGAACTGCCGGCGGTCGTGGATCCGCCCGGGGGCTTCATCTCCTCCGCCAACAACCCGCCGGCCGACAGCCCGGTGCCGATCGGCTACTTCTTCTCGACCAACGACCGGGTCGAGCGACTGGACGCGCTTCTGTCCGATACCTCGAACGGGCCGATGACGTTCGAGCGGTTCGCGGAGATCCAGCGCGACGTCTATTCGGCAAAGCCCCATGGCCTCGCCCGGCTCCTCGTCGAGAAGGCGGCGGCCGCCCAGGCCGCCGGCTGGCAGCTGCCGGAGGAGCTGGCCCCGACCCTAGCTGCGATCGGGCGCTGGAACGGCTACTACGACGCCGACAATGCGGAGGCGGTGGCGGCGGAGGTGGCCCTGGTCGTCTTCTTCCAGGAATTCTTTACCGACGAGGCGACCCAGCGGCGCTTCCGTGCGACCGCCCGCCCGCGCGAACTCGGCCGGCCGCTGATCGAGGCGGCGGACCCGATGGCGGTGGCCGCCGCCCTGGAACCGGCGTTGAAGGAGGCGGCGCGGGCGTCGCGTCGCTATGCGACCTGGGGGGAGATGCATCGGCTGATCATCGCCCATCCGCTCGGCCTGATCCCGGTGATCGGCGGCCGCTTCCGCTATCGCGACCTGCCGACCCCGGGCTCCAGCGACACCATCTTCAAGACGTCGCATCGCGACGAGACGGCGCGCCACCGCACGCGCTTCGGCGCCAATGCGCGGCACATCTCCGACATGGGAGATCCCGACGCGAACTATTTCGTGATCCTGGGCGGCCAGGACGAGACCATCAATTCCTCCACCAGCCTCGACCAGTTGGCCCTGTGGGAGGCCGGCGACTTCATCCGCATGCCGCTGTCACGCGACCTGATCGAGGCCGAATTCGGCCGCGTCATGACCCTGTCACCGGGTGGTTAACCCGGGCTCAGGCGCAGGAGTGCGCCATCGCTGTCGTCGGTCAGGACGTAGACCGTCGCGTCCGGGCCGACGTCGATGTCGCGAACCCGCGCGCGGATGGGGATGCGTGTCTCCCCCAGGATGCGCCCGCCCTCATCCAGATCGATGCGGCGGATATCGCGGGCGACCAGCCCGCCGGAGAGCAGATCGCCGTTCCAGTCCGGGAACACCCCGCCGCGGTAGACCGCGAGGCCGGACGGCGCCATGCCGCCCATCCAAACCAGTTCCGGGTCGACCATGCCGGGGATGGAGGTGTGCGGCGTGATCAGGCTGCGGGTCCCGTAGTTGCGGCTGAAGGTCGCCGCCGGCCAGCCGAAATTCTCCCCCGCCACCAGCCGGTTCAGTTCGTCGCCCCGGTGCGAGCCGTGCTCGTTCGCCCACAGCGCACCGGTCTCCGGATCGCGGTCCAGGCCCTGGATGTTGCGGTGGCCGAAGCTCCAGATCTCAGGGGCCGCCCCCGGGATCGTCCTGCCCGGATTATCTTCCGGGACCGAGCCGTCGTCGTTGATGCGCACGATCGAGCCGAAATGCGTGCCCGGGTTCTGGCCCTGCAGGCGGATCTCCTGCCCACGGAAGCTGACCGGCGGGTTGCCGCCGTCGCCGATGGTGATGAGGAGCGTGCCGTCCAGCAGCCACAACAGGCGGGAACCGAAATGCTGGGTCGCGGACTTCGGGTCGGCGTTCCGGAAGACCTGCTCGACCTCGCTCAGGCGTTCGCCGTCGAACACCGCGCGGCTGACCGCCACCCGATTGGCTTGGCGCGTGCCGATCGAGTGGGAGAAGTAGACGAGGCGATTGGTCGCGAAGTCTGGGTGGGCGGCGATGTCGAGGAGGCCGCCCTGGCCCTGCGCGAAGATTGCCGGCAGGCCGGGCACGGGATCGGGCGCCAGGCGGCCGTCGCGGATCAGGCGCACCGCCCCCGGCCGTTCGGTCACCAGGATCGTCGCGTCGTCGAGCCAGGTCATCCCCCAGGGATGCACCAGGCCCTGGACCACGGTCTCGATCCTGACCCCGGGCTCCTCCGCGATGCCGTCGCGGCTGATGATCGGTTCCGCCGACGCCGGGGCGACGCCAAGGCCAAGGCTGAGAAGTCCAGCTGCGAGCATCCTCATGCGCGTCTCCCTTGAGCGCGTCGAAACATCAATCGGAGCAACATCAGGGAAGTGGGGCAGTTCTATGGAGGACAACATGAGAGGGGCGTCAGTCTTCGCACTCCGTACCGCCATGTCGCCTTGCACAAAGTCACGATAACCAGTTCACAACTTGCAAACCCGACACACGCCGAAACTCACGTTCGTTGTCGGTCACGATCGTGCACCCGAGTGCCCGCGCCTGAGCTGCGATTAGGAGGTTGCGGCTGACGGACAAGGTTGGACACGATGTTCGTATCGAGCAGATAGACCAAGGTCGGCTCACAGCTTGACCGTGTCGGGCAACGGGTCGGAGATCAGGCCAAGATCGTCGTCGATCGGCTCCAGCGTCGCCAACAGCGTTAACAGCCCGAATGGCACCAACGGCTCGACGCCGAGGCGGTTGCCATCTCGGCGCAGAATTGCCTGAGATCCGGGCAAGGCCAGATCCTCCGGCACATGGATCGTTTGCCCCACATCATCGTGGGACAGGGTGATGACACGCCCCATTTCTCACCTCCTCAGTTCACCCCGACGACGTCGCCGAGGACCGGCCCGATCTCGTCGTTGATGACAAGGTCGGCATAGGCGTCGTGGTCGGTCGGGTCACGGTTGAGGATGCCGAGCCGGGCGCCCTGCTTCTTGGCGACCAGCGGGAAGGCGGCCGCCGGATAGACGACGAGGGAAGAGCCCATCACGAGGAACAGGTCGCAGGCCACGGTCTCCTCCTGGGCGCGGATCATCTCCTCCTCCGGCATCGCCTGCCCGAAGGAGATCGTCGCGGTCTTGACGATGCCGCCGCAGGCCGTGCAGGGCGGCGGCTCGCCGGTGTCCTCGAAGATTTCCTTGACCCAGGCGAGCTCGTGATGAGCCCCGCAGTTCTGGCATTTGGCGAAGGTCGCGTTGCCGTGCAGCTCAACGACCTTGTCCGCCGGCACGCCCGACTTCTGATGCAGCCCGTCGACGTTCTGGGTGATGACGCAGGCGACCTTGCCGTCGCGCACCAGCTTCTCCACGGCGCGATGCCCGCGGTTCGGCTCGGCGTTCGCCATCACCGCGTCGGTCGCGAACTTGCGCCGCCAGCTCTCCCGCCGCATTTCGGCCGACGACATGAAGTCGTCGTACTGAATCGGCGCGTATTTGGACCAGATGCCACCCGGGCTGCGAAAATCCGGGATGCCGCTTTCGGTCGAAATGCCGGCCCCGGTGAACACCACGATGCGCGATGCCTCCCCGATCAGGCGGGTAAGCATGGTTCGTTCCGGGCTTGCTCCAATGGTCGCCATGGTTGCTGTCTTCCCCGTCGCTCGACGCCGGCAATCCTAGCGGGAATGGCTGGAAACCGATACCATATCGACCGTCGCCAGACGGTCGGATGGCTGCTCCGCGTCTTCGGACGGGGGGAGGAAAGTCCGGGCTCCACGGAAAGACGGTGCCGGGTAACGCCCGGCGGGGGCGACCCCAGGGAAAGTGCCACAGAAATCAAACCGCCCCGCCTCGGCGGGGTAAGGGTGAAACGGTGCGGTA
>CAYNIS010000057.1:0-12712 GCA_964397055.1 uncultured Rhodospirillaceae bacterium
AGGTCCTGGTGTTTCGAGGCCAGCATCATCGCCTTCAGCGCGTGCCGTCCGACACCGTCGAGCTCGAACAGTCCGCTGAGCAACTCACGGATGCCGCTCACCTCATCGCGGCTGAGGTCGCCGTCCGCCCGGGCTACCGCCATGACCGCGAGGGTCAGGGCGCCGAACGGGTTGTGCCACAGACGTGTGTCGGAATCGGCGGGCAGACCGAGCCGGTAGAGCGCTCGCGCACACTCGTCTGCGGCGCTGTCGGCCAGCCTGATGTCCCGGAGCGCGAACCGGGACCACACGCTGCCATCGATCCGACCGATGTAGATCGTGCGGTCGGGACCGCTCGCGGCGTCGGTGATCGCCCCGGCGAGCCAGCGCCGGCCCGCGTCCCCCTCCAGGAAGGCGACGGCCCCGGCGGCGAGGATCACGACGGCGCCGACCAGGCTCGAGACCCCGATCGCGATCCGTCTCATCCAGCGCAGGACGGGCCGCCGCCGCGGCGGCGCAGTCGGACGGGTCAAAACGCCTCTCCGATCGAAAGATAGAACTGGAATGCATCGTCGGTGTCGCGCCGGTTCACCGGCACCGCGATGTCGGCGCGCAAGGGACCCACCGGACTGTAGTAGCGCAGGCCGAGGCCGGCGCCGATGCGGACCCCATCCTCGAAATCCGGGAATGCCGCGTCAAAGGCGTTGCCGGCATCGACGAACGGGACGACGCCGATGGTCTCGGTCACCGCCCAGCGCAGTTCCACCGAGCCCTCGACCAGGCTCCTCCCGCCGATCGGGTCGCCGTCGGCATCGATCGGCCCGGCCTCCTGGAAGGCGAAACCGCGCACCGATCCGCCACCGCCGGCGAAAAAGCGCTTGTTGGCGGGGATGGCGGACGTTTCGCTGGCGGCACTGGCGCCGAGACCGATGCGGGCGGCGACGATCAGCCGGTCCCGGTCGTCGAGGGACCGGTAGGCGATGAGACTGCCCCGCGCCAGAAGGAACGGTTCCGCATCACCCAGGACGAAGGGCGTCGGGGTCAGGGCCAGACGCGCGCGGAAGCCCTTCGTCGGGCGCAGGAGATCGTCCGAGCTGTCGAAGGCGAGGGAGGCCGGCAGGGCGAAGGTCGCGAACCGCCCGGTATCCTCGGGGTTGGGCGCTTCGGCGATGTCGACCAACTGGACTTCGACCTCCGCCTCTCCGGTCAGGCGCGGGCCGAAGCGGCGTTCGATGCCGGCCGCCGCCTCGACCGCATCGCGGTCGAAACCGTCGGTGCGTTCGCGCAGGACGGCGGATCGGGCGGTCAGGGCCTGATCGAGGCGCAGGAAAGCGGGTTTGCGGAAATCGGTGCCGAGCTGGCCGCCGATGTCATCCGTGGCGACGCTCGCGACATCGCTGATGCCCCCCGACGACCCCTGCCGGAGGCGCGCCGAGATCTCCAGCGTCTCGCCGAACCCGAACAGCGAGCGGTGCCCCCAGAACGCGCCGGCGCCGAGACCCTCATCGGTGGAGAAATCGGCGGAAAAGCCGATGTAGCGCGGCAGGCGCTCGGTGACGCGCACGCGAATCGGCAAGGTGCCATCGGGGTCGAGGTCATCGGCCGGCAGGACGTCGATCGCCTGAAAGATGTCGAGTTCCGCCAGACGATCGCGATAGGCGGCGAGCGCCACCGGATCGAAGCGGTCGCCGGGGCGGATGGTCGACAGGGCGGTCACCAGCGCCGGGGAGACGGCCTCGGTACCCTCGACGATCAGGCGGCCGACCGCCGGCCGCGGCCCGGGGTCGATGACATAGGCAAGCTCCATCGATCGTGTGTCGTGGTCGATCACCGCCGTGCGTTCGGCGATGTCGACGAAGGGCAGGCCGCCGGCGCGCAGGTCACGGACCATTTCCTGCTCGGCGGCCAGGATCGGGGCAGACCGGGCCGGCTCCCCCGGGCGCAGACGAAAGCTCAGCAGGGCCTCCGCGGCACTGAGGGTCGGCGGCGCGTCTTCCGCCCGGTCCATGTCGATCCGGGCAATGGTGTAGATCGGCCCAGGTGTCACGCGGACCGCGACCGGCACCGGCGACCCTGCCGCCAGCGCCTCGATCCGGTCGATCAGAGGGGCGGCCCGCGATTCCGCGTCGATCTCGATGCCGACGGCGCTCACCTCGATCCGGCCGGCGTAACGGCCGAAGGCGCGCAGGGCCGTGGCGATACGTTCCGGTTCCGCGACAAGGCGGCCAACGAGATCGACCGGGCCCGCGGCCTCGCCATCCCGGGCAAGCGCCTCAAGGCCGGAGGTGGCGCGGATCGCCGGCTCGAGGGCGGGATCGAGTTCATCCGGTTGAGCGTCGATGACGAGGGAGAGGTCGATCTCGCGACGCTCGCCCGCGTCGCCGGCAGGTTCGGGTCCGACCGGCCCCGCTTCCCGAGCGGTCTGGGCGAGGGCCGATGAGGCCGGCGGAAACAGCAGGATAGCCAGGGTTCCGGCAACTAGCGAACGCAAGCCAAAAAAGCGGCAAATCAAGCGTTTTCCGTCGTTGCAATGGACGCATAACTGCTTCAAGTATGGGAGCAATGTGAGAAATGCGGTTGTCAAAGCCGCGATCACCCAAAAAGCGAAAATGAACACCTCTAGGGAGGCAACCGGCGATGCATGAACCTCAGCGAGTAAGCGACCGACGCCCGTCACGCCGGCGAAGCTGAGGCATAGTGATGAGCATGGCTGTTGCCGATGCGGCCCTCTCCCCGACCGGGACGGGCGCCGCCAACAAGGCCCTTTTGCAGGTCCGTGATGTAGTCGTCCGGTTTGGCGGCATCGTGGCATTGCAGGGTGTCAGTTTCGACGTGCCGGAAGGCATGATCGTCGGCCTGATCGGGCCGAACGGGGCTGGGAAGACGACGCTCTTCAACTGCTTGTCGCGCCTTTATACGCCGAACGAGGGGTCGATCACCTTCGACGGCCTCCCCCTCCTGTCGCTGCCGGCGCACAAGATCGCCCCGCTCGGCCTCGCCCGGACGTTCCAGAACCTGGCGCTGTTCAACAGCATGAGCGTGCTGCAGAACATCATGATCGGCCGTCACGCCTTCTCCTCAACCGGCTTCTTCCCGAACGCGCTCCGCCTCGTCTCCGTGGTGAACGAGGAGAATGAGATCATGGAACGGGCCTGGTCGCTGGTCGAGTTCCTGGGCCTTCAGGACGTCGCCCACATTCCGGTCGGCGCGCTGCCGTTCGGCACCAAGAAGCGCGTCGAGATGGGCCGGGCGATGTCCGGCGACGCGCGCCTGTTGCTGCTCGACGAGCCGGCCGCCGGCCTCAACCACGAGGAACTCGACGACCTCGGCGAACTGATCAAGCGCACCCGCGACCGCGGCATCACCGTGCTCCTCGTCGAACACCACATGAGCCTCGTCATGTCGATCTCCGACAAGGTCGTCGCCATCGACTTCGGCAAGAAGATCGCCGACGGCACCCCGGACGAAGTCCGCAACGATCCGGAAGTGATCCGCGCCTATCTCGGGGGGGCCTCCTGATGGCGGCATTGCTGGACGTCAAGGGCCTGAACGCCGGGTACGGGCCGACCCAGGTCCTCTACAACGTCAGCTTCGTTGTGGAAGAGGGCGGGATCACCACGCTGCTCGGCGCCAATGGTGCCGGCAAGACGACGACGCTTCGCGCGATCTGCGGGATGATCAAGCGCGAAGGGCAAATCCTGTTCAGCGGTCAGCCGATCGACAAGATGTCGACGGAGGAGATCGTCCGCCTGGGCGTGGCACACGTGCCCGACGGCCGCGGCACCTTCACCAACCTGACGGTGGAAGAGAACCTGCGGCTCGGCGCCTACGTCCGCGGCGACACCGACGGGATCAAGTCCGACTTCGAGCGCATCTACGGCTACTTCCCACGCCTGCAGGAACGTCGTGACCAGCAGGCGGGAACGCTGTCCGGCGGCGAGCAGCAGATGCTCGCCCTCGGCCGGGCCCTGATGCTGCGCCCGCGCCTGATGTTGCTGGACGAGCCTTCCTTCGGCCTCGCCCCGCTGATCGTCCAGGAAATCTTCCGGATCATGAAGCAGATCAACGCGGAAGAGGGGACATCCATGCTGCTGGTCGAACAGAACGCGTCGATCGCACTGGCGACAGCACAACAGGCCTACCTTCTGGAAACCGGGGAGGTGGTGATGTCCGGCGTCGCCTCCGACATCGCCAACGACGATTCCGTGCGCCGGTCTTATCTGGGCTACTGATATCCGACAACCGGGCCGACCAAGAACCGGCCGGAAGACGAGAACGAAGCGGGGAGTGTGACGTCCTATGGATCTGTTCATCCAGCAGACCATTTCCGGCCTGGCGTTCGGCGGCATCTTCGCCTCCATCGCCCTGGCATTGACAATGATTCACCGGTCGACGGAGCTCATCAATCTCGCCCAGGGCGAGATGGCGATGTTCTCGACCTATATCGCCTGGGCGCTGATCACCTTCGCCGGCTTGCCCTACTGGGGGGCGTTCATCGTGACCGTCGGCGGATCGTTTCTGATCGGGCTCGGCATCCAGCAGATCATCCTTCGCCCGCTTCAGCAGGAATCTATCCTGACCAACGTGATTGTCTTCATCGGCCTGCTTCTCGTGTTCAACAGCGTCGCCGGCTATCTCTTCACCTTCACGATCCGAGCTTTCCCGTCGCCGTTCCCGGCGACCCAGGTGCCCATCATGGGCACCAACGTGCCGGCCCATATGATCGGGACGATCGCTGTCGTGCTGCTGGTGCTCCTCGCCGTGTTCCTGTTCTTCCGCTACACGACCGTGGGCCTCGCCATGCGGGCCGCGGCCCAGAATCAGGTTTCCGCCCGGTTGTGCGGCGTGCGCGTCGGTGTGATGCTCGGCCTGGGCTGGGGCTTGGCCGCCGCGATCGGCTCGATCGCCGGCATGATGGTCGCCCACGTCATCTTCCTCGAGCCGAACATGATGGCGGGTGTGCTGCTGTTCGGCTTCTGCGGCGCGATCCTTGGCGGTATCGACAACCCGGCGGGCTCGGTCGCCGGCGGCTTCATCGTCGGTGTGCTGATCAACTGGATCGGTGCCTATGTGCCCTATGCCGACGAGCTCCGGCTGACCATCGCCCTGGTGCTCATCGTCACTCTTCTGCTCGTCAAGCCGGGCGGCCTGTTCGGCAAAGTCCACGTCCAGCGTGTGTGAGGCGTCATGATCGCGATTACTCCAAAGAGAGAAGAACTCATCCAGGTCGGCGGCGTGACGCTAAAGGTCTGGAAGAAGATCGGTGTGATTGGAATGCTCGCAGGGTTCATCCTGGCACCCTTCGCGCTCGATGACTTTCAGCTGTTTCAGCTCGTCAAGGCGATGTCTTACATGCTGGTGCTGGTCGGCCTCAACATGCTGACCGGCTACAACGGCCAGTTCTCGCTCGGACAAGGGGCGTTCTTCGCTGTCGGCGCCTACACGACGGCGATCCTGATGGATCAGACCGCCCCTTGGATCGGGATGAGCTCCGACAACATGGCCTACATCTCGATCGTGGTGGCGGCCGTCTTCTCCTTCATTGCCGGTTACCTGTTCGGCCAGCCGGCGACCAAGCTTTCCGGCCACTATCTGGCGCTCGCCACCTTCGGCTTGGCGCTGGCCGTTCCGAACCTGCTCAAATTTGACTTGATCGGCGACTACACGGGCGGCGTTCAGGGGATCCTGATCTGGAAGCCGGTGCCGCCCTTCGGGCTCGCTGACGTTGTGAGCGAAGACAAGTATCTCTACTACGTTTCGCTGATCGTCACCGTCATCGCCTTCGTCAGCGCCTGGAACATCATGCGCGGGCGCACTGGACGGGCGATCATTGCCGTGCGCGATCACCAGATGGCCGCCTCCACCATGGGCGTGGACGTCGCCCGCACCAAGGCGATCGTCTTCGGGCTGTCGGCCATGTACGCCGGCCTCGGCGGCGCCCTGCTCACGATCGCGGTGGGCTTCGTCGCCCCGGACAGCTTCGCCTTCGTGCTCTCGATCACCTTCCTGATCGGCATGGTGATCGGCGGCTTCGGCTCGATGCTGGGACCGGTCTATGGCGGGTTGTTCCTGGTCTACATGCCGAATATCTCGGAAGCGGTGTCGACCGAACTGACCCAGGCGGTCTTCGGCGGTGTCGTCATCCTTCTGATGTTCTTCATGCCGACCGGGCTCGCCGGTGGACTGCGCTATCTCGGCGATCGCCTGTCGCGCCAGCTGGGCCAGCCTGTCGGCGCCGCGGCGACCCCGGCGGTCGCAGTCGAACAGCCACAGCAGGCGTGACAGCGCCACACTGGTGCCATGTCAGCTGCGACAACCTGATTTCGGGGTCGGGCGTCCGGTCCCCGAAAACCGAAGGCCGCGAACGACCGTGGCCATTGAACGAAAGGGAGGTACAAGGCGTGACCCGTTTTTCCAAACTGGCTGTCGCCGCGGTTGCGGCGCTGGGCCTCAGCGCCGGATCGGCGCTCGCCCAGGAAACCATCAAGATCGGCACCACCATGCCCTATTCCGGTCCCGCCTCGGCCTACGGGGTGATCGGCAAGGCGATGGAAGCCTACTTTGATAAAATCAACTCGGAAGGCGGCATCAACGGTCGCATGATCGAGTTCGTGAACCTCGACGACGGCTACAGCCCGCCGCGTACGGTGGAACAGGTGCGCCGCATGGTCGAGCGTGACGACGTCGATCTCCTGACCGGCACGCTCGGCACCCCGACCAACAGCGCCATCCACCGCTACATGAACGAGCGGGCAAAGATCCCGCACCTGTTCCTGGCGACGGGCGCCTCCAAGTGGGACAACCCGGAAGAGTTCCCGTGGACCACCGGCTTCCAGCCGTCCTACGCGGTCGAGGGCCGGATCTACGCCCAGTACCTGATCGACAATCACCCGGATGCCAAGATCGCCGTGCTCTACCAGAACGACGACTACGGCAAGGACTACTTCGAGCCCTTCAAGGAGCATCTCGAAGCGGCCGGCAAGGGCGACAACATCGTCATGGACCTGCCGTATGAGGTGACCGATCCGACGATCGACAACCAGATCCTGCAGTTCAAGGATTCCGGCGCAACCGTCTTCTTCAACGTGACCACGCCGAAGTTCGCCGCCCAGGCAATCCGGCTCGCCCATGACAGCGGCTGGAACCCGGAAGTCCACCTGCTCAACAACGTGTCGTCGTCGATCGACGCGGTGATCCGCCCGGCCGGCGTCGAGAAGGCCCAGGGCATCTTCAGCACGCTCTGGAACAAGGACCCCAACGACGCCCGCTGGCAAGGTGACGAGGACCTGGCCGACTACCGGGAGTTCTTCGAGGAGCACTATACCGAGGGCAACATCGCGGACGCCTTCAACGTCACCGGCTACATGATCGCCTATGCGACGGTCGAGACGCTGAAGCGGGTCGAGGGCGACGTCACCCCGGACAGCATCATGGCCGCCGTCCACAGCTTCACCGACGGCATGGACGTGCCGATGGCTCTGCCCGGCCTCAGTGTCGCGATCGGCCCGGACGACCATGCCCCGTTCGAGGGCATGCAGATCGTCCGCTTCGAGGGCGAGGGCTGGGAACTGGTCGGCGATCCGATCGTCGTCGACTGATCCAAGACCTGATCAAGCCTGCATTCGGGCCGGGGCGCTTGTCGCCCCGGCCTTTTTCTTTGCCCCTCCCCGAGGCTGGCCGATGCGTGGACAGCACGCGCGCCCGGCGCTATCCTGGCGATCAATTGCGGGCGTGGTGGAATTGGTAGACGCGCCGGACTCAAAATCCGGTTCTGGAGACAGAGTGTCGGTTCGAGTCCGACCGCCCGCACCAGTCATGAACCCGCGTCTCAGCCGCGCGGCATCTCCAGCCGGCGCGCGAGATCGCTGAACCAGGCGAGGCCGGCTTCGGCCCCGGCGATATCCTGGTCGAGCCAGCCGGCGAAATGGCCCGCATCCTGCCCGTAATGGGCGCGCAGGTCGCCGAGGCGGGCGACCTCCCCCTCGTACAGCGCCTCCAGCGCGTCGACGATCGCGAGCGCGGTTTCGCGATCGACGAGATCGAGGAAGCGCATCTTGAGCGCGATCACGAGCTTGGTCAGGCCGTCGGCCGAGGGCGCGCGCACGGCCGCCGTCATCAGCCGGTCGAACTCCTCCCGCCCCTGCTGGCTGATCCGCAAACGCGACGGGTCGGACCCGGCATCGCCGGCGACGGTGGTCGCGAGGCCCTCGACCCGCAGCACCTCGATGGACGGCCCGAGAAGATCGAGCGACGGCCCGACCAGTCGCGCCAGGAAATGCCGGACCCGCTGGGCGAGGTCGGCGTAGGCGAGCTCGCCGCTCAGCACCAGCTCGCCCAGGGCTGCAAGACGCACCGCTTCCTTCGGCATCAGTGACCGATCGCGATACACCGGGGTTTCCTCCTCGGTTGACGGACCCTCCGCACTGTAACGGGACATTAAGTCTTTCCCGAAACCTTGTCGATCCAAGGGTGAACAGGCGAGGGGGAGCCGGGCCATGGCGTATCGCGAGTACAAGGTTCTGATCGTCACCGAGAGTGGCTGCGGCACGGTCCTGCTGGGAGCCGCCGCAATCCCGATCAAGGCGCTGGAAGACACCCTCAACCGGGAAGCGGCCCAGGGCTGGCAGATGGTCTTCCAAACGGTGGAAAGCCGCCGCTTCATGCTGTTCTGGTCGCGCGAAGCGGTGATCATCACGCTCGGGCGCGAATAGAGGCTGCGATGGACCTTGCTTCCGCCCTGGCGATCCGCGCCATTGAGGCCTATCAGCGGGCCGGCGGCGGCAAGGCCCTGCTCTGGGTGGAGTGCGACTTCAACCCCACCTGTTCGGAATACACCCGGCAGGCGATCGAACGCTTCGGCTTGATCGCCGGGTACCGCCTCGGCATGGATCGGATCTGCCGATGCCGCGGGGGCGTGCCGCCCGGCAGCATCGCCGACCCGGTGCCGGCATACCTGACGGGAGACCTCGCCTTGCTCGACGCCGCCTCTCTCGAACGCCAGGAAGACCTGCTGCGCGAACGGGTCAGCCGCCTCCCCGACGACAAGCGCGCCGCCTACTACCGGCTGGCGGAACCGCTGATCAAGGATCCGGACACCTACGCGACCCTCAACTACTTCGCCCCGGCGGGGCTCCACCACTTCTACCTGGGCAAGCGCCTGTGGGGGACGGTCAACCTCACCCTGTTCATCGTCGGCGTGCTGACCATCCCGCTTGCCGGCGCCGGTCTCGGCCTCATCCTGCTGATCCTCCTGTTCGAGGTGCCGCAGCTGATGCGCGCCCAGCGGATCGTCAAGAACTACAACATAGAGGTCGGCTACCAGGTTCTCGCCGAGCTGGGCGAGGTGGTCCGGCGGGAAGGCGAGACACTGGACGCCGAGCCGCGGCGCCTGGCCGGGCCGGGTGGCTGATCGCCCCTCGATGACCGGAACTGCGGGGCCGATCACGAGCCCTGCGAACCCGCGGATCAAGCGCCTGCGGGGCTTGAGCCTGCGCAAGCACCGCAATGAGACGGGGCTGTTCCTGGTCGAGGGCCAGCGGCTGGTCCAGGAGGGCCTGGCGACCGGGGCCGTCCTCGATACCATGGTGATGCACCAAGACCTCCTCGCCGAGGCGCGGATGGCTCCGCTGATCGAGGCGGCCCGCGCGGCCGGCGCCGATCTGCTGCCGGTCTCGACCTCGGTGCTGGAGAAGGTCAGCCGCAAGGACAACCCGCAGACCTTGATCGCGGCGTTCCGGCAGCGCTGGACCGATCTGGAGAACGTCGATCCCGGTGCCGACTTCGCCTGGATCGCCCTCCAGGGCATTCGCGACCCCGGCAATCTCGGCACCATCCTGCGCACCGCCGATGCCGCCGGGGCCGCCGGTGTGATCCTCATCGACCAGACCTGCGACCCGTGGTCGATCGAGGCGGTGCGCGCCTCCATGGGCTCGATCTTCGCGCTCTCCCTGGCGCGGACCGATTTCGCCGGCTTCGTCGCGTGGCGGCGCCGCTGGCCGGCCGCCCATCTGGTCGGGACGGCGCTGCCGGCCGCCGTCGACTACCAGGTGATCCGCTACCGCCGGCCGCTCCTCCTCATGATGGGGACGGAGCAGTCCGGCCTCGCCGCGGAGCACGTTGCGGCGTGCGACGACGTCGTGCGGATCCCGATGCGCGGGCGTGCCGACAGCCTCAACCTCGCGGTGGCGACGGCGGTGGTCCTCTACGAAGCCTACAACCAGGATCGACGGGCGACCGACTGATCGTCTCCCGACCGACACGCGGCGATGGCAATACCGCTATTAAAGTGACTCCTCGGTAAGTCGCCCGAAACTATTGTTCTTGCATTCCGAGGGGCAGCCCAATAGGGCTGGCCGCACCACTGAAACAGGATGACCGAGCCTGGGATCGATGTTGCTCGACATCCCGACCCTCATGGTGGCGATCGCCGCCGTGTGCGTCGTCAAGGCACTGATCATGTGGGTTCTGGCGCGTACACTCGACGACACGCCCGAGCTCTGCTGGTGGCTTGCCGGTGCCGCGACCATGGCAGCATCGTTCGCCCTGACAATAGGACGCGGCACGTTGCCCGTCCCGTTCACCCACGTCTTGGCCGACACCGGCATCGTCATGAGCGTTGCCGTCATTCGAGAGGGCGTGCGTCGATACGGCGGCGGTGCATCGCAGATCCAGGTTCTCTGGGCCATTGCGGCGGCCAGCATCTTCAGTTTCTCGGTCTTCACCTATGCTGTCGACCATGCCCCACTGCGCTTCCTGGTGATGGGCCTGATCGGCGCTGGGCTCTGCGCGTCGACCGCATGGCATCTGATCCAGGCGGACCGGCGCAAGCGCGTGGTGAAGTCACGACGTTACAGGACCAGCGTCGATGCCTTGGCCGCAGCCCCCTTCGTCATCCACGCGACCGTCACGCTCGTCGCCAGCATCGCCACAATCGGGCCCGCTGGTCAGGTTATCTACGACTTGGCCGGCGGCATCGTTCTTCAACTGCTGCTCCTGGAAGCCTTCATCTTCATCCTGGCGATCACCGGGACCCTGCCGTTCCTGGTGCTGGTTCGGCTCAAGGAAGCCAGAGACGAGACGATCTGGGCGACCAACGCCGGTACCTGGGAATGGCACGTCATCGCTGGCCGCGGCAGAGTCAACGAACGCTGGGCGACGATGATCGGGTACCGGCCCGACGAGTTGACCATCAAGACCCCGGCGATCGTCGAGGAACTGATGCACCCGGATGACATTGCCCCGGCCAGGGCAATGATGGAGCGCGTGCTGTCTGGCCTGGAAGAGCGCTACCGCGCCACCATCCGGATGCGTCACAAGGACGGCAACTGGGTCTACATGCAATCCCGGGGCCGGGTCGTCGAGCGAACGGAGCAGGGTCAGCTGATCCGGATGGTCGGCACCAACCAGGACGTCACCGAAATGGTGATGCGCGACCAGCAGATCCGCGACCGCGAGGAGCTTCTGCGCAATCTCGCCCGCCAGGTCCCGGGCATGATCTATCAGTATCTCTTGCGCCCAGACGGCACCGCCTGCTTCCCCTATGCCAGCGATGGCATCCGGCAGGTTTATGGGGTCGCCCCGGAAGACGTGCGCGAAAGCGGCGACGCGATTAGCCGGATCATCCATCCGGAGGATGTGGACCAACTGGCCTGCAGCGTTCTTCGCTCGGCCCAGAGTCTCTTGCCCTGGCGCGCGGAGTTCCGCGTCGTCCTGCCCGGGGCGGAGCCGTCCTGGCGGGAGGGCATGTCGGCGCCGCAACGGCTGCCCGACGGGTCGACCCTGTGGCACGGGTTCATCAGCAACATCGATGCGCGGGTGGCCGAAAGGGAAGCGCTGCAGGCCTATGCCAGCGACCTCGAATACGCGAAGGAGAAGCTGGAGGAACAGGCCGAAGACCTGGTCGAACTGGCGGAGAAGGAAGCCGCCCTAAACAACCAGCTTCGCCGCGAGGCCCAAATCAAGGACCGCTTCTTCTCGATCATCGCCCATGACCTTCGAGGCCCATTCACGCCGATCCTGGGCATGACGGAGATGATGGCGATGATGGCAGACCGGCTGCCCCCGGAGAAGGTCAAAGAGTATGCCGACGACATCCACACGGCGGCCGTGAATCTCCACGACTTGGTCGAACAACTGCTCGACTGGAGCCGGGTGCAGATGGGCTCGTACACGGCGGCGATGGAGAACTTCGGCCTCGCCGACGCGGCCGACCGCGCAATCGACCAAGTGCGAGCCATGGCCACGGCCAAGGGGGTAGACCTCTCCCACGAGATCCGGGCCGGCCTCTCGGTCCACGCCGATCCGAACATCGTCGTCACCGTCCTGCGTAATCTCATCACCAACTCGATAAAGTTCACCGACAAGGGTGGTCGCATCTGGATCGCCGCCCGCTCGGTCGGCACACGCGTCCAATGTGCGGTGCACGACACCGGGGTCGGCATCGACCCGAAGGTGGCCGACCACCTGTTCGACGTCGCGGTCAAGACCACCACGTCCGGTACCGCGGGAGAGGCGGGAACCGGCCTCGGCCTGCCGCTCTCTTCGGAACTCATCCGCATGAACGGCGGCAGCATCACGGCCGCCCGGCATGAAGACGGCTCAGGGTCGGTGTTCACGGTGACCCTGCCGCTCTACACGGGCGGGTGATCCCGCGCTGCCCGACCGGGCAGTGGTCCGACGGGTCGGACCGGTCTGACTGGTCTGACCGATTGGAGAGTGCCGAACGGCACGGTAG
>CAYNIS010000058.1:0-12711 GCA_964397055.1 uncultured Rhodospirillaceae bacterium
GTTGTCGCTCTCGGACAGCTTGAGCGCCCCGCCGAACGCCGCCCGGCTGGTCTCCGCCGCCACCCGCGGCTCGGCGATCTTGTAGTCCCACCAGCCGTTGCGGCCGACGACCGCGACACCGTCGCCGACCCACGGGCCGTCGGTCAGATAATGGACGTTGGGGATCGCCTTCAGCCGGTCGGACAGGAAGTCGACCGGGCTGTCGATGTCCGGAAAGGAACGCTGGTGTTCGTGGTTGCCGTCGACGAACAGAACCGTCCTGTAGGTCTTCGCCATCCGCGCGAGTTCGGCGACCGTCTCCTCTAACTTGTCGGAGATGTCACCGGCGACGACGGCGACGTCGGCGGTCTTCACCGCCGGCCAGTCGATGGGGCCGCCGCCCGCCGGCTGGTCGTCGCCCCAATGATCGCCGTGCAGATCGCTGACCAGATCGAACTTCATCCGCCGCCGGCCCCCGAACGATGCCCCAGATGCTCGATCCGCCCGAACCTCCGGGGCGTCGCCTCAGCGAACCGCCAGGCTTTCGCTCCGGACGAATGCGGTCGCGTCCTGATATCGCACCTTGGCCCAGCCATCCACCACCTCGACCACGTCAAGCGCAGTGCCGGCTTCAAGCTCCGCAACCGGCAGCGCCAGGGATGTCGGGTCGGTGCGCAGGACGACCGGGAAACGTGCCACATGGGCGGATGTCTCCGCCGGGGTCGATGCCTGGATGCGGTCGCGCACGGTGGTCCGGGTGTTCTGCTGAACCGCGCGACCCAGGGTCTGGGTCTGGCTGCGCAGGATCTGGGTCGACGGCCCGCGCGGCTTGGGCTCGCCGTCGGCGGCAGCGGGGTTCACCGCCAGGACGGTGATGCCGGTCGCGGTCAGGGCCACGACCGCCGCAAGTGTCGTCAGGGTCATTGCTTTCTCTCCTCGACAAGGTTGTTTTCGCTGTCGTTGCCGCGGTTTTCGCGGGGTCGCGTTTGTTGTTGGGAGAAGCTTGGCCAAGGAAAGCGGCGGCATCGCGGTCGAAACCATGGCCCCATTCGGGCAGGTTCGGCGGAACCGACGCAGTTTCGACTGAAAAGACCGGCGAAAGCGCCGCGCAAACGCTGATGATCCGCACGGCAACGGAGGGCCGGGCGTGCGGTGCGCGTGGTGCTATTCGTTGCGCCTGCCGACCACGGTGAAGACCGCGCTGACACGCCCCACACGCTTGTCGCCGACGCGCAGGTAACCGTTGGAGAAGGCGACCCGGCTGCCGGCCTTGTGGAAGCTCAGTTCCGTCTCCAGCCAGTCGCCGACCGACCCGATATAGTCGATCGACAGGTTGGTGGTGACCAAGCTGATCGTCGGATCGGTCAGGAGACCGATGTTGCGGCCCAGGGCGACATCGGCGAGGGCCGCCAGCACGCCGCCATGGGCGAAGCCGCGGTTGTTGTGACTACGTTCGTCGATGCGCAGCGCCAGGATCGTGTAGCCGTCGCCCGCCGGCTTCTCGTAAAGCGGGCCGATCAGGTCCAGAAACGGGCTCGACCGGCCGCTGACGACGAAACCGTCGGGCGGGGGCAGCGCGCTCAGCGCTGGCCGTCCTGACTGATGGTCTCGATCGTCGGGCGATGGATGAACATCTTGATAACGCCGGACAGCAGGATCGACACCCAAAGCGCCACGACGAGGCCGATGCCGGCACCGATGCCGATCGGCAGGACCTGGAAGGCCGCCCCGGGCTCGTCGATGTCGATATTGATGACGCCGAGGATCGCGCCAAGAACGGCCCCGATCAGCAGAAGGATGTTGAGAGTCTTTTCCACGCCTTGAGCACTCCTGCCCCGAAGATGATTTTGTTGTTACGTTTATGTGTGCCGCTACTATCTGGCACGCTGAGGCTCAGGACAACACCCCTTGACCAACCGTTCTCGCGTGGTGCGATGACCGACGCGCCATCGACCGCGACCGCGCAGGCCGCTCCGGGCGCGCGACCCTGGCGCCCGGGGCTCAGGCTCGCGCTGTTCTACATCGTCGTCTTCTGGGTGATCGGCGTGCGCTTGCCGTTCTGGCCCCTGTTCCTGGAGGAGCGCGGCTTTTCGGAAGGCGAGATCGGGGTCCTGATCGGCACCACCAGCTTCGCGATCATCGTCGTCGTGCCCGTTGTCGCCCGCATCGTCGACTGGCTCGGGCGGCGGCGCCCGGTCCTGGCCGCCCTCGGCATCGGCGCGGTTGCCGGCCACCTCCTGTTCCTGCCCCGCTGGGACTTCGTCGGCATGCTGGTGGTGACCATGCTCGCCGCGTCCCTCTACACCGCTCTCATGCCGATGACCGACAATCTCGCGGTCCTGCTCAATCGCGAAAAGCAGATCGACTATGGCCGCGTGCGCCTGTGGGGCTCGATCAGCTTCATCATCGCGTCCTACGGCGGCGGGGCTGCCCTCGACCTCGCCGGCACGCGCGAGGCGACCCTGTGGCTGATGCTGGCGGGAACCGGCGGCATCCTGCTGCTCGCGCCGACGCTGCCCGACATCGTGGTGCCGCGCGAAGAGCGGTCCCGGTCGGCGATTCGCCCTCTCCTGACCTGGCGCCCCTTCGCCTTGTTCCTGGCGGCGGTCGGCTTCAGCCATGCCGGCCACGGGGTGCTTTACGCCTTCGCCTCCATCCACTGGGATGCCGCCGGCATAGACGAGGCGACGATCGGGGCGCTGTGGGCCGTCGGCGTCGTCGCGGAGATCGGCGTCTTCGCCATCGGTGCGGCCCTGTCCAGGCGGATCGGACCGGCCGGCCTGATCATGCTGGGGGCCGGGGCAGGAGTCGTCCGCTGGGCGGCCCTGGCGTCGACCACCGCGCTGCCGGCGCTCGTGGCGGCCCAGGCCCTGCACGGACTGACCTTCGGCGCGACCCATCTCGGCACCATGCACTTCATCGGACAGGCGATCCCGCCGGCCCAGTCGGCGACCGCGCAGAGCCTCAACAGTGCCGCCACCTTCGGCCTCGCGCTCGGCGTGTCGCTGCAGGCTTCGGGCTTTCTTTACGGCGCCCTCGGCGGGCAGGCGTTCTGGGTGATGGGCGGGTTCGCCGTGGTGTCGTTCGCCCTCGCCTCGATCCTCGCGGCAACATGGCGCGGAGAGGAGTTACCAACCGTCCGGTAAGTAAACGCCCCTTGACGGCCGGGGCGGCAGATCCCAAAAGCACCGGACCAACCAATAGAGGCGGCTTATGAAGGGCCGCCCATGGCACCGATTCGTAACGGGGGACCAAGCGCATCATGGGCAACAGCGTCGAAGACAAGGTCATCATCGTCACCGGGGCCGGCCGCGGCATCGGGCGGGAGATCGCCCTCCTGGCGGCGGCCGAGGGTGCCAAGGTCGTGGTCAACGACCTGGGCGGCGACGAGCGCGGTGAGGGCGGCGACGCCAGCCCGGCGCAGGAAGTCGTGCAGATGATCAACGACAAGGGCGGCAAGGCCGTGGTCAGCGGCGACAGCGTCGCCGATCCGGCCGCCGCCGAGCGCATCGTGCAAAGCGCGATCGACGCCTTCGGCCGGGTCGACTGTGTCGTCAACAACGCCGGCATCCTGCGCGACACCATCTTCCACAAGATGAGCGTGCCGGACTGGGAGGCCGTGATCGGCGTCCACCTGATGGGCTCCTTCTACATGGCGAAGGCCGCCGCCCGGTACTTCCGCGAGCAGGAGGGCGGTTCCTACGTCCACTTCACCTCGACCTCCGGCCTGATCGGCAACCTGGGCCAGGCGAACTATGCCGCCGCCAAGCTCGGCATCGTCGGCATGTCGAAGTCGATCGCGCTCGACATGAAGCGCTACAACGTGCGCTCCAACTGCATCTCGCCGTTCGCCTGGTCGCGCCTGATCGCCACCATCCCGACCGACACGCCGGAGCAGAAGGAACGGGTCGAGCGCATCCAGAACACCATGCGGGCCGAACAGATCGCACCGATGGCGGTCTTTCTCGCCTCCGACGCCGCGAAGGACGTCACCGGCCAGATCTTCGGCGTGCGCGGCAACGAGATCTTCCTGTTCTCCCAGCCCCGCGCGATCCGCGGCATCCACCGGTCGGAGGGCTGGACGCCGATCAGCATCGCCGAACACGCCGTGCCGGCGCTCAAGCACGACTTCTACCCCCTCGAAGTCTCCGGCGACCTCTTCACCTGGGATCCGGTCTGATGAGTGCCGCGGCCAACTTCTACGAAAACTTGAGGAACCGGCAATTCCCGGTCATTGAGCAGAGCTATGACTGGAAGTTCGCAGTCACCTACGCCCTCGGCCTCGGCTACGGCGCCGACCCGCTCGACCGTGACCAGTTGAAGTTCGTCTACGAAGACGGGCTTCAGGCCCTGCCGACCATGGCGGTGGTCATGGCCTATCCGGGCTTCTGGGCGAAGGAGCCGGACACCGGCATCGTCTGGCAGAAGGTGCTGCACGGCGAACAGGACCTGGTCATCCACAAGGCCCTGCCGGCGTCGGGCACGGTGACCGGCACCACGAAGGTCGACCAGATCATCGACAAGGGGTCGGAAAAGGGCTCGATGCTCTATTCGACCCGCGAGATCCGGGAGAAGGCGACCGGCGAGCTCCTGGCGGAGGTCAAGCAGACCACCGTCATGCGTGGCAATGGCGGCTTCGGCGGTCCGGAGGGGCCGCAGCCGAAGCCGCATGCGATGCCCGACGGCGAGCCTGAAATCGCGGTCGACCTCGCCACCCTACCGCAGGCAGCCCTGATCTATCGCCTCTCCGGCGACTTCAACCCGCTGCATGCCGATCCGGACGTCGCCACCCAGGCCGGGTTCAAGGCGCCGATCCTGCACGGCCTGTGCACCTATGGCGTGGCCGGGCATGCCCTGATCAAGGGCCTGTGCGGCTACGATGCGGCCAAGCTGCGCCGGATGCAGGTGCGTTTTTCCTCACCCGTCTATCCGGGCGAGACGATCCGCACCGAGATCTGGAAGACCGATGCCGGCAAGGCGTCGTTCCGGGCACGGGTTGTCGAACGGGACGTGGTCGTGCTCAACAACGGCTACGCCGAATACGACGCTTGAGCGTGGCCAACGCGCGACGTCGAAAACCTGATAACCGGCAGCGGCCGCTCTTCCGGGGGCTGGCCGCTGTCGCAAACACTGGGGAAGGAACAGCGACATGGTCGGTATCGCAGCCTATGGCGGCTACATTCCGCGCCTGCGCCTGCAGCGCAAGGCGATCGTCGGCGCCAATGTCTGGCACAACGGCGCCCTCGCCGGTCTCGCCAAGGGCGAGCGGTCGATCGGCAACTGGGACGAGGATGCCGTCACCATGGGGGTCGAGGCCGCGCGCGACTGCCTCCATGAGAAGGACCGCAGCGGCCTGAAGGCGGTCTACATCGCCTCCACCAGCCTGCCGTTCCGCGATCGCCTGTGCTCCGGCATCGCCGTCCAGGCCCTCAACCTCGACCAGGAGGTCGAAACACTGGACATCACCACCTCCCAGCGTGCCGGGACCCAGGCCCTGATCGCCGGTCTGCGCGCGGCGGCCGCCGGCGCCGGACCGGTCCTGGTGATGGCCGCCGACAAGCGCCCGACCAAGGCGGGCTCGCCGCTGGAACCGGTGGTCGGGGACGGTGCCGCTGCCGTCGTGCTCTCCGCCGACAACCCGGCGATCAAGCTGGTCGCCCACGCGTCCAAGGCGGTCGACTTCGTCGACCATTATCGCGGGCTCGAGGAGGACTTCGACTACGTCTGGGAGGAGCGCTGGATCCGCGACGAGGGCTACGCGAAGATCGTCCCGCCGGTCGTCGCCTCGGCCCTCGCCAAGGCCGGCCTGACCTCCGACCAGATCGACCACTTCATCATGCCGGCGACCATCCGGGGCGTGAACGCGGCGATGGCCAAGGCCTGCAAGATGAAGGAAGAGGCGGTGCGCCCGACCCTGGACGGCGTCGTCGGCGAATGCGGGGCCGCCCACACGATGGTCATGCTGGTCCACGCCATCGAAGAGGCGAAGCCGGGCGACAGGATCCTGGTGGCGAGCTTCGGCCAGGGCTGTGACGCGCTGATCTTCGAGGTCGGCGACGGCAAGGACGCTGTCGGCGGCCGGCTCGGCGTCAAGGGCCATATCGACCGCCGCAAGGAAGAGACCAACTACAACAAGTATCTCTCCTGGAACGGCCTGATCACCATCGAAAAGGGCATGCGCGCCGAGGCCGACAAGGGCACGGCGCTGTCCGCCCTCTACCGCAATTCCGACGGCATCACCGGCTTCGTCGGCGGCAAGTCCAAGGAAACCGGGGTTGCCCAGTACCCGAAGTCGCGGATCAGCGTGAACCCGAACTCCTATGAGGTCGACACCCAGGAAGACCAGCCGTTCGCCGACATTCCGGCGAAGATCATGTCGTGGACGGCCGACAACCTGACGTACTCCCCGGACCCGCCGGCCCACTACGGCATGGTCGTGTTCGAGGAAGGCGGGCGCATGATGGCCGACTTCACCGACGTCGATGTCGGCGGTGTCGATGTCGGCATGGAGATGCGCATGGTGTTCCGGGTGAAGGAATATGACCCGGTCCGCGGCTTCACCAAGTACTTCTGGAAGGCCGCACCGGTCTAAGCATCACGCCACGACCTCCCGAGTTCGCGCGACTACGCTCGATCCCGTATTCTTGGGCGAAAGCAGTTTTTGAAACCGGATCGGAGGCGACATCCGATCCGGTTTCTGCTATTATCACTTTGTTTTCGAATTTCCCCCGAAAATCTCAGGGCTGCCCAACGGTGGCCCTTTTTGCGTGTGGAGACATGCCATGCAGCTGGATCGGGAAGAGGTCGAACGGAAGATTGATGAATTCTTCCGGCAGGGTGGCACCTACCAGTTCGACAACGGCCATGAAGAGGGCACGCGCCCGTCGCCGGGCGACGCCTTCAAGGCCATGGTCGTGGCGCGCTCGATCGCCAAGGGCGTCGCGCGCGACATGAAGGGTGAGGCGGACGAGAAGGCGGATGCGAGCCTTTCCGACCTCGAGACCGAAATGGACGGCCTGCGCGACGACGCGACCGACCACATGGAAGAGAAGCTGGTCGAGCCGAAGGCCAAGGTCGAGGAACTGAGAGAGGCGCTCGCGCGCGCCGAACAGGCCCTCGAACAGGCGACGGAGGAGGCGAACGACGGGTATCTGGACGAACTCGACGGCATCGACACCAGGGAAGCCGAGGGCAAGGCGGATATCCACGCCGCCCTCGACGAGGCTTTCGCCAAGATCGACGACAGCCTGGGGGTCGTGAAGAAGGAGTCGCGCAACGGCGTGATCAACACCGTCGGCCAGCGCATCACCCACGACGTCAACCAGGTCATGGATGCCGGTGCCCGCCGCCTTCAGGGCGTGCAGGACGGTGTCGGACACGCCTGGGAGCACGCCAAGGCCGGCTTCACCGAAGGCTATTCAGAGGGAGTACAGAAGCCGTCGTCGTTCGGCAAGCGCGCCCAGACCCTGCGCGGCGGCACGCCCTGATCCCTTTCCCCCGCCCTTCAATCTCGACCGCCCCATCTCACCGGGAGACGCGCCATGTCCCTGTTCGATACCACGCACCAGGTCACCCCGCCGGTCCACTCCCTGTTCCGCAATGCGAATGGTGAGGTGATGATCGTGATCGAACGCACCCCGCTGGAGATCGAAGCGCCGACGCTGTTCGTCGACCCGGTCAATGCCCGCGTGTTCCTGAAGCCCAACGACGACGCCACGATCCAGCTCGAGGAATTCGCCAACGGCGCGCTCGACGGCCTCGACCAGGTCGAAGAGGTGCATGTGGCGGAGATGGAAGGGACCGCAGTCGTGCGCATGTACGCGGCCCTCGTCGCGGTGATCGGCCACGCCTGAGTTGGCCCTGGTTGCGGGGCGGGCGGCGCTGTGCGCCGAACCCAACCCCGCCTGCTTTGAAGAAAGGTTGGCCAAATGCAGCTGACCCTCGCCGAAACCCACGAGAAGATCGCCTCGTTCTTCGCGACCGGCGGCACCTATCAGTTCGACAACGGTCATGTCGATGGCGAGCGTCCCTCGCCCGGCCGCGCGTTCAAGCTCGCCGCCCTCGAGGCCAGGATGGCGGAGAAGCTGGCCGAGGACCTCGGCAAGAAGCCGGACCTCAGCGACGAAGAGCGCGAGACCATCAACAAGCGCCTCGGCATCGTGAAGGAGACGACCCAGGACGAAGCCTGGGGCACGCTCGGCGAGGCGATCGAACACGATCTGTCGCAGACGGCGGACAGCCTCTACGCGGTCGGCCGGTCGGCCGGCGCCTTCGTCAAGGAAACCGTCGCCACCCTCGTTCGGGGCGACAAGGACGATCCCGATGCCCGTGGCCTCGGCCATGCGCTGAACCAGGGGGCGAAGGCGTTCGACAAGTCGATGGACGCCGACACCGTGTTCTCGCGCCACGTCGACCGCATCCGCCGGTCCGGCCCGTCCGCCGGCCCCTGACGCGCCAGCCGCAATGCACTAACTGACCGATTGGTTAGTTCAGGATCTGGTCAAACCGAATTCACGGATGTTAACTTCCCGGCCATGTGAGTTGGAACCGACCGCCGGGCGATCGCGCATGCCCGGCCGAAACCCCGCGCGACGGCTCGCGCGGCGTCAACGGGAGGACAAGAGCGATGGCCACCGGCATTAGGGACAAGGTTGCGATTCTCGGCATGGGTTGCTCGAAGTTCGGCGAGCGCTGGGACTGCGATGCCGAGGATCTCATGGTCGAAGCGTTCGAGGAGTGCCTCGGTGACGCCGGCGTCGACCGCGATCAGATTCAGATGGCGTGGCTGGCCACCGCCATCGAGGAAGTGCACGTCGGCAAGTCGGGTGTTCCGCTCGCCGTTGCATTGCGCCTGCCGTATATCCCGGTGACCCGCGTCGAAAACTACTGTGCGTCGGGTTCGGAAGCTTTCCGCGGGGCGGTCTACGCCGTCGCCTCCGGCGCTTGCGACATCGCCCTCGCCCTCGGCTCGGAGAAGCTGAAGGACACCGGTTACGGCGGCCTGCCGCAGCGTGGCCGCGGCGTTCTGCCGGGCATGATGGGCGCCAACATCTCGGCCCCGGGCTCGTTCGCGCAGCTCGCCTCCGCCTACCGCGCGAAGCACAACGTCTCGAAGGAAGACCTGAAGCGCGCGATCGCCCATGTCTCGGTCAAGAGCCATGACAACGGCACCCGCAACCCGAAGGCCCACCTGCGCAAGGCGGTTTCCGAAGAGCAGGTGATGAACGCGCCGATGGTCGCCGAGCCGCTTGGCCTGTTCGACTGCTGCGGCGTGTCCGACGGTGCCGCCTGCGCCATCGTCACCACCCCGGAGATCGCGAAGTCGCTCGGCAAGACCGACCTGATCACCGTCAAGGCCCTGCAGCTTTCGGTCTCCAACGGCCAGGAAGCCCAGTACAACGGCTGGGACGGCAGCTACTTCGCGACCACCCGGATCGCGTCGAAGAAGGCCTATCAGGAAGCCGGCATCACCAACCCGCGTGAAGAGGTTTCCCTGATCGAGGTGCACGACTGCTTCTCGGTGACCGAACTCGTCACCATGGAAGACCTGCACATCTCGGCCGAAGGCGGGGCCATCAAGGACGTGATGGACGGCTTCTATGACGCCGACGGCACCATCCCGTGCCAGATCGACGGCGGCCTCAAGTGCTTCGGTCACCCGATCGGCGCGTCCGGCCTGCGCATGATCTACGAGATGTACCTTCAGATGCTCGGCCGCGCCGGTGAGCGTCAGCGCCAGGACAACCCGGTCTTCGGCCTGACCCACAACCTCGGCGGCTTCCCGTCGATGAACGTCTGCTCGGTCTCGATCGTCGGCCGCTACGAGGGCTGACCGGGGCTCCCCGGCAGTCAGCGCCACCGACGCTTTCTTGTATCTGCCAGCACCCCGCTTCGGCCCGTCCGAAGCGGGGTGTTTTGTTCCCGGGCCATGGTGGCGCTCCTTAACCTCTCCTTGACCATCGCGGCTCATGTTGCCGTGCAGCATAAGCCGGCCTGCGCGTCGCGGGCCGCGCCCCGGAAAGCGATGCCGAGGAGCCCCCCGAATGGCCGATGATGCCGTGCCGCGGTCGATGGAGAACGCCGAAGCCCCGCAGGCTGCCGCGCCCAAGGATATTGTTCCCGGCGTCGACCTCCTCGCACCGTGGGTGGGTTTCGCCCGGATGATGGCGGAAACGACGCGGGCCTCCAGCCAGTTGATGCCGGGCCGGGGGGCCAATCCGTTCGCCGGTCTGATCACCCCGTTGCCGGGGGAGGCCGGTCCGAGCGAGGACCGCCCGGCGCCGACCCGCGCCATAGACCGTCTGATCCACTCGACCATGGGGCGCGCCACTTTCGGCCTGTCGCCGGCCGGCCTTGCCCTCGCCTACGCCGACTGGTGGGTCCACCTCGCCAGCCAGCCGGGCAAGCAAGCCGAACTGGCGGAGAAGGCGTATCGCAAGGCCGTGCGCCTGTCTCTCTATGCTGCGCGCGCTGCGCTCGACCCCGCGAACACGCCCGCCGCGGTCAGGCCGCTGCCGGGCGACCGGCGCTTCATTGCGCAAGAGTGGCAGCGCCCGCCCTACAACATCATGAGCCAGGCCTTCCTGATGGCCCAGCAATGGTGGCATGGGGCGACCCACGATGTCCGCGGGGTCGACCGCCGCCATCTCGACATGGTGGCGTTCGGCGCGCGCCAGTGGCTCGACCTGTTCGCGCCGTCGAACCTGCCCTGGCTGAACCCGGAGATCGCCAAGGTCACGGCAGAGGAGGGCGGTGCCAATCTGGTGCGCGGGGCGGTCCACCTGATCGAGGACTGGGAACGCCAGGTCACCGGCAAGCCGCCGGTCGGCACCGAGTCCTTCAAGCTCGGCGAGGACCTGGCGACCACCCCGGGCGAGGTGATCTACCGGAACAGCCTGATCGAGGTCATCCAGTATTCGCCGACCACGGACAAGGTCCAGGCCGAACCGATCCTGATCGTGCCCGCCTGGATCATGAAGTACTACATCCTCGACCTCAGCCCCCATAACTCCATGGTCAAGTACCTGGTCGACCAGGGGCATACGGTTTTCATGATCTCCTGGAAGAACCCGGGGCCGGAGGATCGCGACTATTCCATGTCGTCCTATCGCCGGCATGGGGTCATGGATGCCATCGATGTCGTCTCGAAGGTCGTGCCGGATCGGAAGATCCACACCGTCGGCTACTGCATCGGCGGCACTCTGTTATCGATCGCCGCCGCCGACATGGCGAAGAAGCGCGACGACCGGCTGGCCTCCGTCACCCTTTTCGCCGCCCAGACCGACTTCACCGAGGCGGGCGAGCTGATGCTGTTCATCGACGAGGCACAGCTCGCCTATCTCGAGGACATGATGTGGGACCAGGGCACCCTGGACACCAAGCAGATGGCCGGTGCCTTCCAGATGCTGCGGTCGAACGACCTGATCTGGTCGCAAATCGCCCGGACCTATCTGATGGGTGAGCGCGAGCGCATGATCGATCTCATGGCATGGAACGCGGACGCGACGCGCATGCCCTATCGCATGCATTCGGAATACCTGCGCCAGCTGTTCCTGGACAACGACCTGGCGGCCGGACGCTATCGAGTCGATGACCGCCCGATCGCCCTCGTCGACATCCGCCAGCCGATGTTCGTGGTGGGGACAGAAACCGACCACGTCGCCCCCTGGCGGTCGGTGTTCAAGATCAACCTCCTGACCGACACCGACATCACCTTCTGCCTGACCTCCGGCGGCCACAACGCCGGGATCGTGGCGGGGCCGGAGAATCCGCGCCGACGCCATCGCCTGTCGCTGATCCGCGGGCTCGACCCGCTGGTCGACCCGGACACCTGGTTCGAGCGGACGGAGCCGCGGAAGGGGTCATGGTGGCCGGCCTGGGTCGACTGGCTGAAGGCGCATTCGTCCGGGCCGGTCGATCCGCCGGCGATGGGCGCGCCTGAGAAGGGCCTGGCCGCGGTGGCGGCGGCCCCCGGCAGCTATGTGCGGATGACCTGACGCCGCGCGTGCGGTGTCACCGGCCCACTCTCAACGATAGACCCAGGTGATCTGGTTCGCGTTCGGATCGCTGCACGCCGTCTCTGCCTGGAACGGTGTCACGACCGGCACCAGCGGCCCGCCGGTGGTGGTTTCAACGGTCTCGACCTCGTCACTCGGCGTGCGCGCAAGCAGCTCGATGCAGGAATGGCGGGGCACGCCCTGATAGACGATATGGAACCGGTTTGCCGCCGCGGTGACGGTCACATCCTGCGCCCAGACATTGAGGATGTTGCCGTCGGCGGCCGCCTGGTCGCTCCACATCGACCGGGGGACGGCCCCGGAAAACTGCAGCAGTTGGTCGAGATTGCCGGCGCCGTAGGTGTTGCGGGTCGCATAGAGTGTCCGCGTGCCGACCGCGATCATGTTCAGGTTGGCCTGCGCCTTGCTCACCTCTCCGGATTCGAAGGCGCGATTGCCCAGCATGACGACTGCGGCAACGAACATGACGCCGAGGGCAAGCGCGATGACGGTTTCCGGGATCCCGCCCAGGGCCCCCCGCTGGCCGGCGAGCCGGGGGGACGCATGCGGCGTGCGGACAGATCGTGGCGCGTTCATGCGGATCCCCCTTCTGATATCCCGACGCCCCACCCGGAGGGAGGGTGAGAGCGGAGACGGGCCAGGACGACATCTCTCCGGCCGAAACGACATCGCCGGCGCCGGGCCCGCCATGGGGTCGGCGCCGGCGACGAAGGCC
>CAYNIS010000059.1:0-12655 GCA_964397055.1 uncultured Rhodospirillaceae bacterium
ACGAGGGGCGGGTCGAGCTCCTCCCTCATCGAGATCGTCCGGCTGCCGGCGGCGGTGACGCGCAGGCTCCCGCCGGGCAGGGCGCCCGCGGGGCCGGCGGATCGGCCGAGGAGGTCGCCCGGACGATCCTCTGGCTGGCGTCTCCCGCCGCCTCCTACGTCTCCGGCGCCCTGCTCGACGTCGCCGGCGGGCGCTGACCCTCTACCGCAGATCAATTGAGCGCCTGGGCGCAAGCGCCGCCGGCGCGGGATATCCCGCGACCGTACCCAGGGTGTTCATTTGAACGCATTAGGGAATTGACAACCCTTCGTGCGAGCGACTAACTCGCTCATGTGAATGTCGTGATGAATGCCACAGCGGGGGTAGGGTCTCACCGACATCAAGTGGGTCTCGGTCAGTCCGTTTGAACCCCGCTGCCTAACGAACAGAACCGGTTTTTCGATGCTCCGGCCCCGGATGGGTCCGGGCCGAACCGTCGCCTGATTGGCCTGCCGTCGCGCCCAGATGCGCGGCTTTCTGTTGCTGCAGCTCTCGATCCAACCGCCCGCAAGCGCCGGGCAAATGGAGTACGACATGACCGCACGAGCTCTTCTCGCCGCGACCATCCTGGTCGCCGGTACCTCGGCCGCCGCGGCCGAAAAGGCTGAGGTTCAGTTCTGGCACGCGATGGGCGGCCAGCTGGGCGAGGCCACCGACAAGTTCGCCGCCGACTTCAATGCGATGTCGGACACTTGCATGATCAATGCCTCCTACAAGGGCAACTACACGGAGAACATGACGGCCTCGATCGCGGCCTTCCGCGCCGGCGAGCAGCCGCACATCACCCAGGTGTTCGAGGTCGGCACGGCGACCATGATGGCCGCGGAGGGGGCGATCTACCCGGTCCACCAACTGATGGCCGACGCCGGCGTCGATTTCGACCAGTCGGCCTACCTGCCGGCGGTGATCTCCTACTACACCGACACGGCCGGTAACCTTCTGTCGCTGCCGTTCAACTCGTCGACGCCGGTCCTTTGGTACAACAAGACCGCCCTCGACGCCGCCGGTGTCGATGTCCCGACCACCTGGGAGGAGGTCGTCGCGGCCGCCCGCGCGCTGAAGGCCGATGGCGTTGAAAAGCCGTTCTCCTTCGGCTGGCAGTCCTGGACCATGATCGAAAACTTCTCGGCCTGGCACGGCATCGAGCTCGGCACCGAAGCCAACGGTTTCGCCGGCCTCGACACCGAATTCACGTTCAACAACGACGCCGTCGTGAACAACATCCAGCGCATCGCGGACATGGGCGAGGAAGGCCTGTTCGTCTATGGCGGCCGGCGCGGTGACAGCCGCGGCCAGTTCGTCAACGGCGAGACCGCGATGTGGATCAACTCGTCGGCCTATTACGGCGGGTTCAAGAACGACATCACCGACTTCGAATTCGGCCAGGCGATGCTGCCGCTCGACACCGCGGTCGCCGATGCCCCGCAGAACTCGATCATCGGCGGTGCCACCCTGTGGGTCCTGCGCGGCCACGAGGCGCCGGAATACAAGTGCGTTGCCGAGTTCTTCCAGTTCCTGTCGTCGCCGGAACAGCAGGCGAAGTGGCACCAGGACACGGGCTACGTTCCGATCACCACGGCCGCCTACGATCTGTCGAAGGAGCAGGGCTTCTACGAGACCGATCCGATGACCGACGTGGCGATCAAGCAGCTGAGCCTGAATGAGCCGACCCCGGCGTCGAAGGGCCTGCGTTTCGGCAACTTTGTGCAGATCCGCGACATCATCAACGAGGAGATGGAAGCGGTCTGGTCCGGCCAGAAGACCGCGCGTGAGGCGATGGATGCCGCCGTCGAGCGCGGCAACGAGCTCCTGCGCCGGTTCGAAGACGCCAACAGCTGATCCTCCCGGATTACTCGGGCGGCCCATGACGGACAGGGCCGCCCCCCTTTTTTGCGGATCACATCCAGGTTTCAGGATCTCATCCAGGGCCGGGCACCATGCGCGAACGCGTTGTCTTCAAGTCCCGGGTTTTGCCCTATCTGCTGCTGGCGCCGCAGATCGCGATCACCCTGATCTTCTTCTTCTGGCCGTCGTACCGGGCCTTGGAGAGTTCCTTCTTCCTCGAAGACGCGTTCGGCTTTACGCGCAAGTTCGTCTGGTTCGACAACTACATCGACCTGTTCGACGATCCGGCCTACCTGCGTTCCGCGATGACCAGCCTGACATTTGGCTTCGCCGTCGCCTTCCTGGCGATGAGTGTCGCCCTCGGTCTCGCGGTCGCGGCGAACCGGGTGATCCGGGCCTCCCACACCTATCGCACGCTCCTGATCTGGCCCTATGCGGTGGCCCCGGCGCTCGCCGGTGTCATCTGGTTCTTCCTGATGAACCCCTCGCTCGGCATCGTCGCCTATTGGCTGTCCGGCGTCGGCTACCAGTGGAACCACTACATCGACGGCGACCAGGCTCTTCTGATGGTTATCGTCGCCGCCGCCTGGAAGCAGATCAGCTACAACTTCCTGTTCTTCCTGGCGGGCCTTCAGTTCATCCCGCAATCGCTGATCGAGGCGGCGGCGATCGACCGCGCCGGCCCGTTTCGCCGGTTCTGGACGATCACCTTCCCGCTCCTGACGCCGACCACCTTCTTCCTCCTGGTGGTGAACCTCGTCTACGCGTTCTTCGATACCTTCTCGATCATCCACGCGACGACGGAGGGCGGTCCCGCCGACGCCACCTCGATCCTCGTCTTCCGCGTCTACAACACCGGCTTCATCGGCCAGGACTACGGCTCCTCGGCCGCCCAGTCGGTGATCCTGATGGCGCTGGTCATCCTGATGACCTGGGTTCAGTTCCGCTATGTCGAGCGTCGGGTGAACTACTGATGGTCGAAAATCGCCCGCTCCTGATGGTGCTGACCCACGTGGTCCTGATCGTCGGTGTCCTGTTCCTGTGCTTTCCGGTGTGGATGGCGCTGGTCGCCTCGACCCACGGGCCGGAAGCGCTCAGCCGCTCGCCCATCCCGTTGTGGTTCGGCGACCGGGCTATCGAGAACTATACGCAGCTCCTAACCGGTGGCCTGCCGGAGGCGGGGGGTGTCCCGGTCGGCCGGATGATGCTGAACTCGGCGCTGATGGCGCTTGTCATCACGGTCGGCAAGATCGCGATCTCGATCATTTCGGCCTATGCGATCGTCTATTTCCGGTTTCCGTTCCGGATGGTGTTCTTTTGGATGATCTTCATCACCCTCATGCTGCCGGTGGAGGTGCGCATCCTGCCCACCTTCGACGTGGTCACGCGCATGGGCATGCTGAACAGCTATGCCGGGCTGACCGTGCCGCTCTTGGCCTCCGCGACCGCGACCTTCCTGTTCCGGCAGTTCTTCCTGACGGTCCCGGACGAGCTGGTGGAAGCCGCCCGGATCGACCGCGCCGGCCCGATCCGGTTCTTCTTCGACATCCTTCTGCCGATGAGCCGGACCAACATCGCGGCCCTGTTCATCATCCTCTTCATCTACGGCTGGAACCAGTATCTGTGGCCCCTGATCGTGACCACTGACGAGGAGCTCTACACGGTCGTCATGGGCATCCAGCGCATGGTCAATTCGGGCGAGGCGCTGCCGGTCTGGCACTACATCATGGGGACCGCGATCCTGGCCCTGATCCCGCCCGTCGTCGTTGTCGTTGCGATGCAGCGGCTGTTTGTCAAAGGCCTCGTGGACAGCGAGAAGTAGGGCGATGGCAACTGTCCAGATGCGCAAGCTCGGGAAGACCTATCCGGGCGGTGTCGTGGCCGCGACGGACGTCTCCATCGACATCGCGGATGGCGAGTTCATCGTCCTGGTCGGCCCGTCGGGCTGCGGCAAGTCGACGATCCTGCGGATGGTCGCCGGGCTGGAGACGATCACCCAAGGCGAGCTCGCGATCGACGGACGCGTGGTCAACCGGCTGGAACCCGGCGCCCGCGATATCGCAATGGTGTTCCAGAACTACGCGCTCTACCCGCACATGACGGTGCGCCGGAACATGGACTATGGCCTGCGCAACGAGGGCCTGCCGAAGACCGAGATCGAGGCCCGCCTGGCCGAGGCCGCGCGCATGCTCCGGCTCGAGGACTATCTCGACCGCAAGCCCCGCCAGCTTTCCGGCGGCCAGCGCCAGCGCGTCGCCATGGGCCGGGCGATCGTGCGCAAGCCCAAGGTGTTCCTGCTCGACGAGCCGCTGTCGAACCTCGACGCCAAGCTCCGGACCGAGTTGCGCGGCGAGCTCAAGGCGCTGCACGACAGGCTTCAGGCAACCTTCATCTACGTCACCCACGACCAGGTGGAGGCGATGTCGCTCGCCGATCGGATCATCGTCATGAGCGCCGGTCGGGTCGAGCAGATCGGCACGCCGATGGAACTCTACCTGAAGCCGGAGACACGATTCGTCGCCGACTTCATCGGCAGCCCGGCGATGAACATGTTCGAGGGGAGCCTGTCCGGCGACGGCACCAGCCTCCTGACCCGCTCCGGCGCCCGGATCGACTTCACCGCCTCCCTCGCGGCCGGGGGCGGCGGCGAGGTCGCGGTCGGCATCCGGCCGGAACACTTGAGCCCGGTCCGCGACGGCGGCGCCCAGCTCAGCCTGGAAGTGGGCCTGACCGAGAGACTGGGGGCCGACACGCTGGTTCACGGGACCCTGGCCGGGTCCGACCAGGCCCTGACGCTGCGCCTGTCCGGCGTGTACGAGCACCATCGGGGCGACGTGATCGAGGTAGGCTACAAGACCGAGGACCTGCACCTCTTCGATGCCGCCGATGGCCGCCGGCTCAACTGATCCCGCCAGCCGGGTCTCTTCCGCTGTCCCTGTCGCCAAGGATTGCATGCACCGATGGAACTGAACGAACGGCAGAGACAGATCGTCGAGATGATCAGCGCCCTCGGCATGGTGTCGATCAACGACCTTTCCGAGCGGTTCGGGGTCGCCACCCAGACCATCCGGCGGGACATCAACGAACTCTGCGGGGAGGGGCTGGCCCGGCGCGTCCACGGAGGTGTCGAGCCGCCGAAGAACCCGGTCAACCTGAACTATCGGGCGCGCCAGATCCTGAACGAGGACGCCAAGCGGCGGATCGGCCAGGCGGCCGCCCGTATGATTCCCGACGGGGCGACGGTCCTGCTCGGCATCGGCACGACCGTCCAGTTCGTGGCCGAAGCGCTCCTTAATCGCCGCGACCTGGCGATCGTGACCAACAACATCGAGGTCGCCGGACTGCTCTGCAACGGCCCCGGCCTCGATGTGTTCATGGTCGGCGGCAGCTTGAGGCCGGAGGACCGGGACATCGTCGGGCCGGAGGCGATCGCGGGCTACGAGAGCTTCGTCGCCGACGTCGCCGTGATCGGGGCGGGGGCCCTCGACCCGGATCACGGCATCCTCGACCACAAGCGCTTCGATGCCCTTCTGAGCCAGGTCCTGATCGCCCGGGCGCGGGAGGCGATCCTGGTCGCCGATGTCAGCAAGTGGGAGAAGCAGGCGGCCCATCGGGTGGGTGCGATCGGTTCGGTCGGGCATTTCGTGACCGACAGCGTGCCGGCGGAGGTCGCCGCGTTCCCCCGTCAACTCGGAACCGCCGCGTTGACCGTTATCGAGTAGCCGCGGGGGGTCTTTCGGCCGTCGCCCGCCGCTGTGCGCCGCCGATCGCGCTTTGGGTCACGATCACCCCGGCCATGATCGCAACGCCGCCGATCGCGCGCGGCCACGTCATCGTCTCCCCCAGGAAGACGATGGCAAGGCAGGTGCCGACCAACGGCACCAGGTAGATGAACACGAGCGCCCGGGCCGGGCCGATCTGGGCGATGGTATAGAACCACGTCAGGAACGTGATGGCGCCGGCCACGACCGCCATCCAGGCATAGTTCAGCCACAGCCCCGGGGTCATGTCGGCGAGTGTTCGGACGTCGCCGAAAAGGATCGAGATCGGTGCGAGGAACACCGAGCCGATCAGCATGGCGAGACCGACCGCGGTGGGGGCCCCGATGCGGCTGATCAGGGGGGACGAGAAGGTGGAGTAGAACGCCCAGATCGCGGCGTTCATCACCCACATCATGTCGCCGATAAAGGTGCCGCCGCCGAGGGTGATCTCCTCGAAGCTGTTGTTGATCAGGGTCACGACCCCGGCGAAGGCGACCAGGATGCCGGCCCAACCGGCGAGCGGAATGCGTGCGCCGGAGAAGGAGGCGATGATCGCCCCCCAGATCGCGGAGGACGCCATGAGGACGGCCGAGTTCGCCGCCGTCGTCAGGCTGAGCGCCAGGCCCCAGAAGCCCTGGAACATGGTGAAGCCGAGGATGCCGACGACGAACACCTGAAAGATGTCCCGGCGGGTCAGCCTTGCCGGCCATGACCTCGAGATCAGGACGAAGCCGACCAGGATTAGGCCGGAGAGGAAGAACCGGCTGGCCGAGAAAACCAGGGGGTCCAGCACGTCGACCACCGGCTTCGCGGCCGGAAACGTCGATCCGAAAACCAGGGCGGTGAACAGGCCCGCGGCAACCCCCTTGTTGACCAGGGGGGCCGGGCCGGCTGGCTCAGTCAGCGTCGTCACCCGATCATGAAGTCGTGCCGGTCCCCCGGACGCAGCTCGCGCAGTTCGCCGCGCACAGCGACCGGGATCGCGGGTGCGCGACCGGGTTCGACGTAGATGCTGACCATCTGGTTCGATGCGGTGACCTGCAGCCAGGCCTCGCGCAGGTAGAGGCGCAGCCGGATGGTGCCGATGCGTTCCGGGATCCTGGGGTCGAAGCCGAGTGTGTAGTCACGCACCTCGAGACCGGTGAAGCAGCGCTGGACGATATCGACCGTGCCGGCCATCGCTCCCATGTGGATGCCCTCGGGCGTGGTGCCGCCCTGGATGTCGCCGACATCGGAATTCAGCGCCTTCCAGAAGTGGTCCCAGGCGGCTTCCGGGTCGGTGCGCGCCCGCACCCAGGCGTGGACGACGAAGCTCAGGGTCGAGCCATGGGAGCAGCGCGCCTCGTAATACTCGAGGTTGCGGTCCCACATCTCGTCGGTGAAGCGGTAGCCCAGGCGCCCCATCAGGTCGCCCACGCCACGCCGGCCGAACAGGTAGAACAGCATCAGGACGTCGGCCTGCTTGGAGAGCTTGTAGCGATTGGCGCTATCGCCCTCCGCCTCCAGGATGCGGTCGAGGCGATGGATATCACCGTACTTGGCGCGGTAGCCCTCCCAGTCGAATTCGAGGAGGTCGCCGTAGCCCTCGAACTGGCTGATGATGCCGTCGTCGTGGAACGGCACGTACATCCGGTGAGCCATTTCCGTCCAGACCGCAATTTCGGCGTCGTCGATGCCGAGCACCCCCTTGAGTTCGCTCGCCAGGGCCGGATCGACAATGTCGAAGATCTGGCTCGCGACATCCATGAGCCACGCCACCATGACATTGGTGTAGGCGTTGTCGTCGAGCCCGGACTCCTCGCGGTCCGGATAGCCCTCGTGGAACTCGTCCGGGCCCATCACTTTGCGGATATGGTAGCGCCCGGTTTCCGCGCTCTTCTCCGCGATGCTGGCGAAGAACCGCGCGATCTCCAGCAGCATCTCCGCCCCGCCGGTCTCCAGCAGGTGACGGCGACGGGTCGCTTGATAGTGCTGCCAGACGCTGTAGGCGATGGCGAGATTGACGTGCCGCTGGAGGTAGCTGTTGTCCGGCACCCAGCGGCCGGACCGTGGGTTGAGGTGGACCTGCTGGGTCTCCTCGCTGCCGTCGGACCCCGACTGCCAGGGGAACATCGCGCCCTTGAAGCCGGCCTTGGCCGCTGCCCGCCGGGCTGGGTCGAGCCGGAGGATGCGGTAGCGCAGGTGGACTTCGGTCAGGCGCGGCATGGCGACGTCGAGGGCCGGCAGGATGTAGAGCTCGTCCCAGAAGATATGGCCGCGATAGGCCTCCCCGCTCCAGCCGCGGGCAGGTACTGCAACATCGAAGTCCTGGCTGTTCGGCGACAGCGTCTGCAAGAGATGGAACGTGTGGACGCGAAGGATCTTCTGAACCTCCGCGTCGCCGGTGACCACCACGTCGAAGCGCTGCCAGAGCGAGTACCAGGCGCGCTGGTGCTGTTCGAACAGGGTGGTGAAGTCGCCGGCGCCGTCGACCGCCTCGACCGCGTTCAATGTCGGTTCGGAGATCGCCGGGTCGCGGCTGGTATAGAAGGCGAAGATCTTCTCGGCGACCACCGGCCGGCCCGTCGCCGCCTCCACCGTGACGGTCTGGGTCGCCAGGCCCGGCTCGAACTCGGCGATCGTGTCCGCCGACAGCCGTTCGCCATCGCGGAAACAGACCAGCCGGCTCGCAAGCGACGACCTAATCCGCGACTGGTTCGTCTCGGACGTGAGGCTGATGATCCGTTCACCGGATTCGGCACCGATCGTTTCTTCCGCTGCGATCGCATTCAGGTGCTGCGACGCCAATTCGCGGTAGCGCTTGACCCCGTAATTGGTGACCTGCCCGTCGAGGCTCGCCCGGAAGGTCATGCGACCGGCCCAGTTGAGCGGGGTGACGCTCAGCTGTACGGCTCCGAAATGGCGTTGGTTCATCGACACGAACCGACGGAAGCGCACCCTCGTCTCGCGACCCGCGGCATCCTTGATCTCGAGATCGACGGTCAGGATGCCGTCGCGGGTGTTGAGTTCCTGGCGGTAGTTCCTGACCTCGACCTCGTCGATGCGGAACCACGGCCCGTCTTCGATGCGGAAAGTGAGGCCGATCGGGTTCGGCATGTTGACGAGGTCTTCGTTGACCACGTTGCGGCCGGAGACATTGGTGACCAGCCGGTTGTAGCCGCAGGCGAGATAGGTGCCCGGATAGTGGGTGTCGCCGGCGACCTCCGACGGCAGAGCGCCGCGCGTGCAGAACACGCCGTTGCCGAGCGTCGTCAGCGCTTCGCGCAGGCTCTGCAGCCCGGGATCGTACTGGTCGTAGACCAGCGACCAGTTCCCGACCGCGGCATCGGCGCCGGGCCAGTCACTGAGGGCGGGCGGGACCTCATCGGTGGGTACAGGCAGGTGATCCATGCCAAAGCCTCCTCGAGATCGGGCCCCGCCTGGGTCCGCCGTCCAACGGACGGACCCCGTGACCGCGGGGGCGCTGGTGATCAGCTGGGCGGCCGGGAAACCTGGCCGCAGAGAAACGAGATCAGGGTGTCAAACGCCGCAGGAGCTCCAGAACCTGGTCCGGGTCGTCGACCCGGAACCGTGCGAACGTGGTCCGGTCGACCTCTGCCGGAGAGGCGGAGATGACGCCGATGCCGCCCGCCTGCAGCACCTGGAAGGCGTCTTCGTCGGTCACGTCGTCACCGAAGAACATCGGGCAGACGTCGTTGCCGTCCAGCTTCAGCGCCTTCAGGAGGTAGAGAACCGCCTTGCCCTTGTCCCAGTCGATACGCGGCTGGAACTCGAAGACCTTCTTGCCGGTCTTCTCCTTGAGGTCGGGAAAGTCGCCGAGCACGCGGTCGAGCACGTCGCGAAACACCGGATAGGCGTCGTCCGCGACGAGGCGATAGTGGAGGGCGATCGAGAACTTCTTGCGTTCGACAAGGGAGCCTTCGACCGGGCGGAGGCCGTCGGACAGGGCCGCTTCCGCCTTGTCCAGGATCGGGATGAACTCCTCGCCCACGCTGTGCGCCGTGACCGACCGATCGAGCGCCTGGCCCGGGGCGACATTGATGTCGAAGCCGTGGCTGCCGGCATAGGTCAGGCTGGCGATGCCCACCAGTTTCTCGACATCCGGCCGGTCGCGCCCGCTGACCACCGCCACCGGCAACTTCTTCGCGATCGCGTCGACCACCGCACGGCCGTCGTCCGAAAGGATCGCCATTTCCGGCCGATCGACGATCGGGGTCAGGGTGCCGTCATAGTCGAGGAAGAGGGCGGGGCGGCGGCCACCAATGGCGGCCGACAGGGCATCGAAACTGTCGAGCGCGGACGGGATATCGGCGAGGGGCACGCGGCTCGCGTCGGCGGTTGCATCAGCCAAGGTCAAATTCCCCCAGATCGTCGACAACGACATCGGCGCCGCCGTCGAGAAGGGCCTGTTGCCCGACCCCGCGGTTGACGCCGATCACGAGCTTGAAACCGCCGGCGCGGCAGGCCTGGACGCCGACCACGGCATCCTCGACCGCGGCGCAGTCAGCGGGGGAAATCCCCATCAGATCGCAAGCGCGCACGAAGGTGTCCGGCGCCGGTTTGCCTGGAAGGCCGTTATCCGCGGCGTAGATGCCGTCGACCTGGACCTCGAACAGGTCGGTCAGGCCGACGCTGCCGAGCACCAGATCGCAGTTTCGTGAGGAGGTAACGACGCCAAGGCGCACGCCGTTCGCCTTCATCGTCTTCAAAAGGGTGATCGTCGACGGGAAGGTATCGGCCCCGCGGGTCTTGATCGTTTCCACGAACAGATCGTTCTTGCGGTTGCCGAGCCCGCACACGGTCTCGCGATCGCTCGGGTCCGAGACATCGCCCCATTCGAGGGTAATCCCGCGGGAGGCAAGGAAGTCGCGGACGCCGTTGTAGCGCGGCTTGCCGTCAACATGGCCGACGTAATCCGCGTCGATGTCGAAGGGGACGAACGGTTCGCCGCGTTTTTCGGCCACGGACTTCAGATACTCGTCGAACAGGGTCTTCCAGGCGGTCGCATGAACGCTCGCGGTGTGGGTCACCACACCGTCGAGGTCGACGATGAAGCCGATAAGACCGAGTTCAAGCAACTTCGGCAGGGGCTCTGACATGCGTCGTCCTGTCATCCGTTCGCGCCGTCATCGGACCGAGCGCCGGAGTGGCCCCGATCTTCGCGGTGGTTCGGACGTCGCCGACTCAATGCGCGCCGTGAACCGCGCATCCCCGCGTTAACGAACGCGGCCTCGAATAGCAGAGCCGGGATGAGATGTGCAACGCTGGAGCAGTAACCATGATCGATGGCCGGCAATCGCCGTTCCCGGCCAGATCGCCGCGATCCGGTTGCAGGCGTTGAGGGCAATCGCCCGAATCTTTTGCAAGCAGATACCTGTACCGCGAAAAGATAGCTCTTTCAAGGTTATGGTTTTGGCGGGAATCGGTTTTGATGTCACAGGCGACGTCGCCAGTCCGACGACCTCCTGTCGTCTCCATCTGTTGTTGGCCGGTTTCAAACCGGTGCCGCCGTGACGTCGTTATAACTGCCGCCTTGGCGGTTTCCCGTGCGCGCGACCTTGCACGGGGCAGGCGTTCTTCGCCGCGGGTTCTAGAGCATTTTCCAGCCAGACGGGATCGGCCCGGCGGTTCGGAAAATGCTCAGACTCAAATGGTTGGCGGGAGTTCCGAACCGCGATGTGGGTCCACATCGTTGGAACACGCGCTAGAGACTCTGCCGGACCGGGGCTGACGCTCGGGCGTCGTCATGTTCACCCCCCGCAGCTTTTGCGTTCGCAAACCGTCATCGCCGATCGCAGCGGTTTTCCGGTTCCGGCCTCGATACGAAACCGAAAAGGAGCACCCGGATGACGCATACAGATCTCGTCGCGAAGGACACCTATCGTCAGGAGTACTCCAAGGACTTCGTTTCCGCTTGGGACGACCTGATCGGTTGGGACGGGCGGGAGGCCGGCGAACAGGGCTTCTTCCAACGCATCCTGTCGGCCCATGGTTGCCGCACCGTCGCCGATGTCGCCTGCGGGACCGGCTTCCACTCGGTCGTTCTGACCCGCGACGGGTTCGAGGTCACGGCGACCGACGGGTCCGAGAACATGGTCCGGAAGACCGGCGACAACGCGAAGGACCTCGGCATCCCCCTCAAAGACATGCGCACCGTCGATTGGCTCAGCCTCGCCGATGAATTCGGGCCGGAACAGTTCGACGGCGTCATCTGTCTCGGCAATGCGCTGTCACATCTTTTCGATCATGAGATGCGCCGCCAGGCGCTGCGGTCGATGTACACGATCCTCAAGCCCGGCGGCGTGATCGTGGTCGATCATCGCAACTACGACGCCATTCTCGATCGTGGTTTCTCGACCAAACACAAGTATTACTATACCGGACATGGTGTCGAAGCCAGTCCTGGCATAATCAGCGACACCCTCGTCAAGTTCGACTACAAATTCCCAAACGGCGAGCTCTACAATCTGCAGCTCTACCCGCTGCGGCAGAATTACATGGCGTTCCTGCTGGAGGATGCCGGGTTCTCCGACATCATCCGGTACGGCGACTTCAGCCGGCCGTACCATCACTATGAAGCGGACTACATCCAGCAGGTCGGCATCAAGGCGAGGGACGGCGAACGCTACCCGATGTAGGCCGGCGCGACACGGCTAGCGGGGGGCGCCTCGGCCGCGCCGCCCGTTGCCGCCGCCGCCGTTGCCTCGGCCCCGGTCGAATTGGCCCCGGTCGAATTGGCCCCGGTCGAACTGGCCCCGGTCGAATTGGCCCCGGCGCGCGCGCAGGCGCTCCAATGCCGCACGGCGTTCCTCGACCGACAGGGCCTGCAGGCGCTCGCGCAACTGCCGGCGGTTCGCGCCGCCGCCCTGATCGCCGCCGCCCTGATCGCCGCCGCCCCCGCGGCGGGCGCGCAAGCGCTCGATCAGGGCTTGCCGATCCTCCTGGCTCAGGCCCTGGAGCCGCTCGCGCAGTTGCTGCTGCCGTTCCTGACCATTGCCGCTGCCGTCGCC